>NZ_VPDL01000006.1:0-130412 GCF_013417705.1 Acinetobacter sp. YH12235
GAGTGATGGGAGAGAATGTTCAAGAGTGGATTCTAAATGTTCAGATAAAGACATAAAAAAATGAGCGTATTTACATACACTCTTTTTTACTACATTTTACTAAAATTTGCTTAACTGACTGGCATTAGGCGCATGCCGGCTTTTTTGTTTTGGAGAAATTAAAAAATGAACCTACTGATGTGTCCTGTTTGTCGTGAGCAGTTACGCTTAAATGAACGTACATGGCGCTGTGACAATCAGCATAGCTATGATATAGCCAAGCAGGGTTATGTGAATTTGCATGTGGTGCAGCATAAACATAGTAAAAATCCAGGTGATACGCCTGAATCTGTGCAGGCACGCCGTGCATTTCTGAGTGCAGGTCACTATGCACCTCTGCAACAGGCTGTGGTTAAGAAAATCCGTGAGCTGCGGATTGAAAATCTGCTCGATATTGGTTGTGGCGAAGGCTATTACACCAATGCCATGCAGGCTGAAGTCATGCAATGTGTCGGCGTAGATATTGCCAAAAATGCAGTTCAGGTTGCAGCTAAACTGAATAAAGAAATTACCTGGGTGGTAGGGACAGGGGCAACCTTGCCGGTATTGGATCAATTCATTGATCTCTGTACCAGCTTATTTAGCCCGATTCCGAAACAGGAAATCTTGCGGGTATTAAAGCCAAAATCTTATTTGATGGTAGTGACGCCTGCACCACAACATTTGTACGCGATGCGTGAAGCCTTATTTGAGGAAGTGAAAGCACACGAGCCACAGAAATTTGTTGAACAGTTGCAGGATGTATTTAATCTGGTAAGTGAACAGGTGATTGATGCGCCAATGACTTTGCCTCAAGCGGATTTAAAAAACCTGATTGCTATGACTCCCTATGCTTATAAAGCCAAACCTGAACGCCGTTTGGCACTTGAGCAGCAGGATCAATTCAATTTAATGGCCCAATTCCAGATTTATGTATTTCAGAAGAAGTAAATCGGTTATTTAGAAATAAAAAATCCCTCATTATTGAGGGATTTTTTATTGGTTCAGATTATTCAAGTTCTTCAATCAAGTTTTCCAAAGGATCCACCACCCGATTTGGTTGTAGTGGCTGGTCTCTTGGCGCCACTCTTTCATCATCCGGTATGCGGATTTCCTGATCAGGCAAATCTTCAAAATCATTGCTTTGTCGCTTAGGTGCTACAACGGGGGCAGGGCGATACAGAGGCGTCGCTAAAGGTGGAGAAGACGGATCATGCTGTTCCTGCTCACCTTGCACTACTTTATTACGGTTAATAGGTGCTTTAGCATTACGATCCAGGCGAACCCAAGCTTCTGGTGTACCTTTTAAGGCATTACCCATAAAGTCGGTCCAGATTGGTAAGGCTGCCACGCCACCGTATTCACGGCGACCTAAAGTTTTTGGCTGGTCGAAACCGACCCAGGCAACGGTGACCAGTTTGCCATTAAAACCTGCAAACCAGGCATCTTTGGCATCATTGGTGGTACCGGTTTTACCCCCAATATCGCTACGACCAATTCTTAAAGCAGCACGTCCTGTACCATGCTGAATCACATCACGCAGGATATTGGCCATATCATAAGCAGAACTAGATTTTAAAATACGTTCTGCCTGACGGTAATTACTGTCTTCAGCCGAGATTTTTGGTGTCTCTGGTTTTTGCGCTAGGGTCTTGTTATTGATTTCAATTGCTTCATCATCAGGAGTGAGTGCGGCTGTTGGTTGAGGACTTTCTTCCTGAGCATTAATACACGAGATGCAGGCATATTCAGGCTTAGCCTCAAAAATGGTCTTGCCATAGGCATCTTCGATCCGCGTAATAAAATGTGGCTGAATCCGATAACCGCCATTGGCGAACGTAGCATAACCAGTAGCCATTTGGATTGGTAAAACCTGAGGTGTACCTAGAGCAATGGTATAGTTCCGTGGAATCTGGTTATCCTGCAAGCCAAAATCCATAAATAACTGACGTGTACGCTCAATACCAACAGTTTGTAATAGGCGTACTGAAACCGTGTTACGTGACAGATATAAAGCACGACGTAAAGGAATCATCCCTAAATAACGGCCATCCGAATTACGCGGACTCCATTTACCAATAGTAATCGGTGCATCATTGACCATGGTGTGTGGAGTCATACCACGTTCTAAAGCCAGAGCGTAAACGAAGGGTTTAATAGTTGAACCCGGCTGACGCCAGCCTTGAGTCGCACGGTTAAATTTGGATTGATAAAAATTATAACCACCGACAATGGCTTCAATCGCACCATTATTCGGGTTCAAGGCAATTAATTGGCCCTGTACCTGAGGCGTTTGTACCAGTGCCCAGGAACTTTTATTCTCGTTAGGTCTTAAACGAACAATATCTTTAACTTTAACAATCTGTGAAGCTCTGCTTGGTGCAGCACCTACACTATCTGCACTACGATAAGGACGGGCCCAGGACATGCCTGACCAAGGCACAGTTACGGTTGTACCATCCTGCATCAATGCTTCAAAGCTATTATTATTGACCTTGGTCACTTCAGCAGGGTAAGTGTTGGCATAGACACGGAAATTTTGCAGGGGCTGATCATGAGCTTCGGCACCTCGCCAGCCATGACGACGATCATAAGCTTCTAAACCGTCCTGTACCGCCTGTTCAGCATAAGCCTGACGTTCACTATGGATCGTCGTGTAGACTTTATAACCTGAATCTATGGCCTGTTCACCAAAATTTTCTACTAGTTCGGAGCGAACCATTTCACCGACGTAGGGAAATTTGTTACGCGTACTGCGGTCAGGCATATCCAGGTTAATCGGTTCAGCAATGGCTTCCTGATATTGGCTTTGATTCAGATACCCCAATTGCAGCATGCGACCTAAAATCCAGTTACGGCGTTCTAATGCACGTTTAGGGTTGGCCACCGGATTATAACGAGAAGGTGCTTTAGGTAGGCCAGCAATCATTGCCATTTGCGCAATCGAAAGCTCATCTAAACTTTTGTTGTAATAGATTTTCGCTGCTGCCGCAATGCCGTAAGCATTTTTCCCCAAGAAAATTTTATTGACATATAAAGTCAGAATTTCTTCTTTACTTAAATTCTGTTCTATTTTACGTGCCAGGAAAATTTCAGTCAGCTTACGCTTTAAAGTACGTTCGGGACTTAAATAGTAGTTTTTGGCGACCTGCATGGTAATGGTCGAACCACCAGTCTGTACATCAGAGCCGGTAATAGTTTCACTGACTGCACGTCCTAAGCCTTTAAAGCTGATCCCGCTGTGTTCGAAGAAACTGGAATCTTCTGCAGCGAGGAAGGCGTGAATAAATTCTTTCGGAATCTGTTCATAATTCACAGGAACAGAAAGCTTGCCACCATACTCTGCAATGAGCTCATTATCTGAGCTAAAAACTTGTAAAGGCTTTAATAAAGGTGCCTTTTTAAGCGTAGACATTTCAGGCAAAGATGGGGCAATATAGAGATACATGCCATAGAAACCCATCGGAATTGAGATCAAAATAATGATAATGATCAAAAAAAATGGATGAACAAGGCCTGAACAAGATAGCTTTTTCATAACAAGTAAGTTTTAATAAGAGCTAATGGCAAACTAATTACCGGTCAGTATATCCTTTAGATATACATATTGTTAGATGAGTTATTGTATCTGTATAAAATTATAGGCCGGCACAGATTGGTGAGTTTGTTTTTATTGGGGATAAAAAAATAATAGGAATTGTATTGTGCGCAGGTTATATCGTAAGCCAAATAAGGGGTTAATAGGAGTCGATATTAGTTCGACTTCTGTTAAAGTTTTAGAGCTCTCTGTAAAGAACGGTCGGTACTGGGTAGAAAGTTATGCTTTAGTCCCATTACCAGAAAGTAGTGTCGTTGAAAAAAATATTTTAAATCCAGAAGCGGTGGGTGATGCGTTGGGGCGTGCGATTAATTTGGCCAATACCCAGTCCAGTCAGTCAGCCTTTGCGATTCCAACTTCTATGGTCATCACCAAGATCATCGAAATGGATGCCGATATGTCGGATGATGAACGTGAAATTCAGATTCGTGAAGATGCCGAACAATATATTCCTTTCCCACTTGATGAAGCCAGTCTGGACTTTGAAGTTCTGCCAGACCGTTTAACCAATCCGAACCGGGTCAATGTCCTGTTAGTAGCGACCCGAATCGAAAATGTTGAAGCGCGTTCTGAAGTACTGCAAATTGCCAACCTCAATCCAAAAATTGCAGATGTCGAAAGTTTTGCATTAGAAAATGCATTCAAGGTGTTTTCGGATACCTTACCGATGGGGGTAAATACTGTCGGGATCCTGGATATTGGTCATAGTATGACGACCTTATCCGTCATGCAAAATAACAAGATCATTTATACCCGTGAGCAGGTTTTTGGTGGCAAACAGCTGACTCAGGAAATCCAGAACCGTTATGGATTGTCTTTTGAGGAAGCAGGGCGTGCTAAAAAAACCCGTGCCTTACCGGATGATTATGACATCGAAGTGCTGGAACCTTTCCTGGATGCAGTCGTGCAGCAGGCAGCGCGTTCATTACAGTTCTTCTTCTCTTCATCTCAGTTTAACGAGATTGACCATATTTTATTGGCAGGGGGGAATGCCAATATTCCAGGTCTGGCAAAACTATTACAGCAAAAACTCGGCTACCGGGTCACGATTGCCAATCCATTCCTGCAAATGGGCTTTTCTCCTCAAATTGATATTAAAAAAATTGAAAATGACGCGTCCTCACTCATGGTTGCATGTGGTTTGGCATTGAGGAGTTTTGATTAATGGCAAAGATTAACTTACTCCCTTGGCGCGATGAGCTAAGAATTAAAAGAAATAATGAATTTGTAGCGATTTGCGCAGGGGCACTTTTTCTAGGATTGGCAGCAGCAGGTTCAACCTGGTTCTATTACGATCAAAAACTTCAGGATCAGGAACAGGCCAACCAGCTGGTGGTCAGTACTAACCAGAATCTGGATGTACAGCTGAAAGCATTGGATGGTTTACAAGACCAGCGTAATGCAATTGTTGAACGTATGAAGCTGATTCAGGGTTTACAGACCCAACGACCGATCGCAGTTCACCTGATTGATGAAATTGTACGGGTCACACCAAGCAATATGTACATTACAAAATTTCAGCGTACTGGCGATAAATTCACTATTGAAGGTAAGGCAGAAAGTCCAAATACAGTGGCTGAATTGCTACGTAATCTGGAAGCTTCTACTTGGTATCGTAATGCATTTATGAATGCTTTCCTGGTTGCTGAAGAACCAAAAGATAAAGCGCCATCCTCAGTGATTCCTCGAGTAGAAGAATCTTATGGCAGCTTTACGGTCACGGTTGATCTGGATCAAATCGCTGAGCCAACACTTAAAGAAGGACAAATGCCAGCCACAACTACAGCGGAGGCATCATCATGAGTAATGACGAATTCGATGAATTAAGCCAAGACGTAGTGGCTGTTCCTAGAAAAAAAATGACAGTTGAAAAATTCTTTCAACAATTCAATACACTAGATCCAAATAATTATGGTAGCTGGCCATTATCAGTCAAAATTACCTGCTGGATCTTTATTGTTATTCTGGTTTTTATGCTGGGATATTTCGGGTTTATTCGCGGCAAGATAGAAGCGATTTCACAAGCCAGTGCTCAAGAGCAAAACCTGTTAAATGAATTCCGGGAAAAGGAATCCAAGCTGCGTAATTTACAGCAGTATCAGATTCAGTTACAGGAGATGGAAGCACGTTTTAATCAGCAATTGGAACAATTGCCGAAAGAAACTGAAATTCCAGGCCTGGTTGAAGACATTAACCTGAGTGGAGTGAACTCCGGACTGAAATTCAAGAATATTCGTCTTGAACCTGAAATCAAGCAGGAATTCTTTATTGAACAGCCAATCGCGATTGAAGCCACTGGGGATTATCATGCCTTTGGTTCTTTTGTGAGCAGTATTGCAGGGCTTTCGCGTATTGTTACGCTGCATGACTTCACCATTACAGGAACTGAAAATAAAGAAAAGAAATCTGAAATTCCTGTCATTGATTATGTGGTAAAAGCGAAAACCTATCGGTATGTAGGTAATGCAGATGCTTCATCTACTCCGGCTACAACTGATACGCAGGGAGCTCAGTAATGAATATTATTAAAATTACTTCAGCTTTAACGCTCGGATTTTTATTGGTGGGTTGCGAATCAAGAATTGATGCAGTCAATCAGGAAATGGCCAATATTCGTAATCAACCGCCATTACCAATTGAGCCGGCACCAGATTTTATTCCGACAGAAATGTTTAATTACGCAGCTCATCAGCTGAAAAGTCCTTTCCTGCCAAGCTCTTTAGCAGCTGAATTGAAAATTATGGCGGGTAAGCGGGTTTATCCAAACTTGTCACGCCAATTACAGCCCTTAGAGAGTTACCCACTGGAAACCTTAAGTATGAAGGGCAGTATGCGGAATCAGGCGGGGCAGATTCTGGCTCTAATTCAAACGCCTGATGGGGAAATTGAACGGATACAACGTGGCAGCTATATGGGACTTAATCACGGTCGTGTAACGAGAATTACGCCGACACAGATTGACTTGATTGAGATTATTCCAGATGGCCGTGAGGGATATGTGGAACGTCCACGAAGTCTGGTTTTGATTGGGCCAGCGCCATAAGTTTTAAGGAATAAAAATGAATAAGAGTATTAAAGAATTTATTTTTGGGGATGCTAATACAATGAATCATGTGTTTCGTCAGTTTTCTATGGGGGCTGTCGCGATTGCTGTGATGCAAGCAGCGAGTGCGCAAGTTTCAATGACCAATGTGGTGCCAATGCAGATTCCTGGACAAGGAACTGAAATCCGAGTGATGTTTAACGGTCTGCCACCTCAGCCTCAAGCTTATCAGCTTGAATCTCCATCACGCCTGATTCTGGATTTTAATGAGGCACAACAAAATCTAAAACAGTCTAGTATTCCAGTCGCAACTGCTGAAGCTAGTTCAGTGGATGTTAGCTCGGATGCACAGCGTTCTCGTTTGACAGTGAATCTTGCTAATGCAGGTGCATTTACGACGCGTGTGGAAGGCAATACCTTTATTTTAAAAATTAATTCTGCCACTCCAGTCGCTATTGCTCAGCCTGTACAACAGCAGGTCGCTCAGGGGATTACTAATATTGGTTTCCAGCGGGGTGCGCAAGGTGAAGGACTGGTGGTAATTGATCTGGCAAGTCAGAACACACCAGTCGATGTACAGCAGCAGGGAACCAAAGTGATTGTGCGGACTCTGGGCTCCAAGATTCCGGCACATTTGACCCGACGTTTGAATGTGAATGATTTTGCCACGCCTGTTTCAACGGTAGATGCAATCAACCAGAATGGATCAGGCGTAATTACCATTCAGTCTGCGGAAAGCTATGAATATATGGCTTTCCAGACAGATAATAAGCTGACCATTAGTTTGAAGCGTCCAGAAGTTAAAGGGCCTTTACGTCCTAAATCAGTCGCTTATACAGGCAAGAAGATTTCTCTAGATTTTCAGGATATTGAAGTCCGTCGAGTTCTACAGTTATTAGCCGATTTTACCGATATCAATATGGTTGCTGCAGATAGCGTACAGGGTAATATTACCTTACGCCTTAAGGAAGTGCCTTGGGATCAGGCTTTAGATATTGTATTAAAAACCAAAAATCTAGATAAGCGTCGTAATGGTAATGTCATCTGGATTGCGCCAGTTACAGAGTTGATTAAGGCTGAAGAAGAGGAAGCTAAGGCTTTAAAGCAAAGTACTAAACTAGCTCCAATCCAAACAGAATATATGCAACTTAGTTATGCGAAGGCGGCAGATATTGAAAAACTGATTACACAAAATAAATCAGCCCAGAACTCTTCTAACTCCTCGAATAACTCTTCCAATAATTCTAATGATGAAGATAAAGAAAGTTTATTAAGTTCACGTGGTTCTGTATCTATTGATGCTCGTACCAATACATTAATCGTGAATGATACTCAACCGTTTATTGATAAAATTCGTAGTATGGTCGACTTGCTTGATGTTCAAGTCAAACAAGTGATGGTTGAAGCACGTATTGTACGAGCATCTACTGATTTTACCAAAGAAATGGGAGTAAAATGGGGAGTTATATCTCAAGGGGTTACTAATAATAATCACTTATTAGTAGGTGGGAGTGATACAACTCTTTGGAATCTTAGAGAGCCTGAATTAGATACTCAAACGGGTCGCTGGAATTATGAGATTCAAAGACCAGATAATTTGAATGTAGATTTGGGAGTAACGAATCCAGCTGGCCGAATTGCTTTCGGCTTAATTAGCCTATCAGACTTTATGTTAGATCTGGAGCTCTCTGCACTTCAAGCGGATGGTTATGGTGAAGTGATTTCTACGCCAAAAGTACTTACAGGAGATAAGCAAAAAGCTAAAGTGGCTTCTGGTCAACAAATTCCATATAGATCAACAGGATCTGATGGGCAAGCAACTACAGAATTTAAAGATGCATTATTAAGCCTAGAAGTTACTCCAAGTATTACTCCCGATGGTAAAATACAAATGACTCTAGATATAAATAGTGATTCAGCCGGTCAGGTAACACCTGATGGAAATATTGCTATTAATAAAAACTTTGTTAACACGAGTGCATTGGTAAATGATGGTGAAACTGTAGTGCTGGGCGGTATTTTTGAACAGGAAACTTCAAACCAACAGACTAAGGTGCCTTTCCTGGGTGATCTACCTTATTTAGGTCGTTTATTCCGTAAAGATGTAAAATCAGATAACAAGCGTGAGTTACTGATTTTTGTTACGCCTCGAATTGTTAATGACAGTGTTTCAAGAAATCATTAATATATTTTGAATTTAACAAAATGAATAGGTGACTCCTTGCCAAGCAAAGAGTTTGAAACCCTGCCAAATATCTATTTGGTAGGGCCGATGGGGGCCGGTAAAACAACAGTAGGACGACATTTAGCAGAACTGTTAGGACGAGAATTTCTGGACAGCGATCATGAAATTGAGCGGAAAACAGGAGCTACAATTCCCTGGATCTTCGAAAAAGAGGGTGAAAAGGGTTTTCGTCATCGTGAAACTGTTGTAATTGATGAGTTAACCTCACGTCCACAGCTGGTACTTGCGACTGGTGGTGGTGCAATTACTCAGGCTCCTAATCGGGATTATTTAAAGCAGCGAGGCATCGTTGTTTATCTTTACACTCCAGTTGAAATTCAGCTTCAGCGAACCTATCGCGACAAAAACCGTCCCTTGTTACAAGTCGAAAATCCTGAACAGAAACTCAGAGATCTGCTTGCAGTACGGGACCCGTTGTACCGGGAAGTCGCACATTACATCATTGAGACCAATCAGGGAGCTGCACGAGATCTGGCGCAGCGTATTCTGAATCTCATCCTTCCAAAAAAATAAGTTCAGTTGAAAAAGTGGTTATCCCCTCATGAAAACCTTATATGTCGAACTCGGTGAACGCCGTTACCCCATTTTTATTGGCAGTAACTTGAATCCTCAGGAGTTGCTTGAGCCTTATATTCATGGCAAACAGGTGATGGTTGTCAGTAATGATACGGTGGCACCACTCTATCTGGATCGCTATAAGGCTGCATTGGAAAATTTGGGTAAAACTGTGGCGACCTGTATTTTACCGGATGGCGAGAAATACAAAAATATTGAGCATCTAAACCTAATTTTTGATGCATTGCTTGAGGCAGGCTTTAACCGAGACAGTACGGTTCTGGCACTCGGTGGTGGTGTTATTGGAGATATGGCCGGCTTTGCTTCTGCCTGTTTCCAGCGTGGAGTATATTTTATTCAGGTGCCAACGACGTTGCTGTCTCAAGTAGATTCCAGTGTTGGGGGTAAAACCGGCATTAATCATCCACTGGGTAAAAACATGATTGGTGCTTTCCAGCAGCCACAAGTGGTGTTGGCAGATATGTCACAGCTGTCAACTTTACCAGATCGTGAGCTATCTGCGGGCCTGGCTGAGGTGATCAAATATGCCTTACTCGGAGATGAAGATTTTCTGGTCTGGTTAGAAGCCAATATGGAAGGTCTTATTGCCCGTGATGAGCAATTGCTGGCCGAAGCGGTTTATCGTTCTTGTGCACATAAAGCTCATATTGTAGCCAATGATGAAAAAGAGCAGGGTGAGCGTGCTTTACTTAATCTCGGTCATACATTCGGTCATGCGATTGAGTCTTATCTGGGTTATGGTGAGTGGCTGCACGGAGAAGCGGTAGCAACCGGTATGGTGATGGCAGCAGATTTATCCCATCGCATGGGCTGGATTTCATTAGAAGACCTTGAGCGTACAAAAAAAATCATTTCTCGTGCGCAATTACCTATTGTTTGTCCTAAAATCCCACTTGACGATTTCCTGGCTTACATGGCTCACGACAAGAAAGTTTTAAATGGGCAGCTTCGTCTTGTATTATTGCAGCAACTTGGAAAAGCGGTCATTACTCGAGACTTTGATGTCGAGTTGATGCAACAGGCGATTTTAGCTCATCAGGCATAGGTTTAAATTTTTATGACAGCATTACGTACCCCTTGGCAAAAGATTCAGCATTATTTCTGGCTGGTCTGTGGCGTATGCTGTCTATTTGCTGCCTTGGTTTTTTGGGCTATTACTGATAAAGATGAAGTTATAGAAGTAGAGAAGAAGCCGGAAACGGAAGTTGAATTACAGATTCAACCAGAAAAAGTGGCCTCAATGACCCATCTTGGTGCACTTTCTGATGAGGTTAAGCCTCTTGCTCTCAATACTCGGATTGTTGTCAATGTTAGTCATGAGCCTGAATTCCGCGGAACCAAATATATTGGTGAAGTAAAGAAACAGCATGCGATTGAGCTATTTCGTGTAGGTAATGAAGCCATTCTAAAAACCTTCCTGAAAAAGCAGCAGGATCGTAAGCCTTTTGTTTATTTAAGGCTTTCGGGTGAGAACCAGCCTGAACAATATGTATTGTTATATGGTCTGTATAAAACCGCAGCAGAAGCTCAACAGGCTTTATCAGTGCTCAATCTGAATCTGCCTAAATCCGTCCAGCCTAAAGTTGTGGCCATGCAACAATATGCCAGTCTAGTCAACAGTATGGGTTCGGAAGAACTGGCAAGTAATCAAAAACTTTATGAAATTCAGTTGAAAAATGTACCTTTACCGAAAGTCGATGAATCCGTACAGATAAGACTGAAAGCTCAACCTTCAGCACCTGTGGTCACCCCTAAAGAAAGCACCACGAGTACCACGATTGTTCGACGTGATCAGGAAGGTAATGTAGTGGATGTACAGAAATCTCAAAGTCATGTCGAAGGAAGTCCGCGCTCATCAAATGGCAATTCTCGACCTCAAGAAAACGAGATTAGTGATCCATTTAACTAGGCCGGTCTAAAATAGCGCACGGACACTTTATCTTTATTATAAATGTGCGCTTTTGGTGCAAAAAATACGCACCATAAATAATCATAATTTTCCTTTTGTAGGCTAAATCTTTGTCATTTGTGTTGTTTTGATTTTTGCTCCTTAAGTTGGCATGAAATTTGCTTTATTGGTGCATGAATTGAATTAATCTCCCTGTTTTGGCGCGAAAATGATTCGATGAATAGGCGTAATTGTCATCTTTGTTGCTTATTTTTATCTTATCCATCAGCAAAATGAATGTTATTTTTCATGCATTCCGTCTGAAAAAGGATTATGTTGAAAAGATACTCAATGATATTTTGCTCTATAAAGCTGCTTAGCTTGCGGAGTAAATCAGACAGTCACGCACAGCAGAATTTAGATTGTTTAATAGCCTATCGGGCTTAGTGAAAAGAAGGGTACGCTATGCACATGCCATCGCCTAATAATGTAGCTCCCGCTCAAGGTTTATACCAACCGGATGAGTTTAAAGATAACTGTGGTTTTGGTTTGATCGCCCATATGCAGGGTGATGCCAGTCATGATCTGGTCAAGACCGCAATTCATAGTCTAAGTTGTATGACCCACCGTGGCGGTATTGCTGCTGATGGCAAGACCGGTGATGGTTGTGGTCTATTGCTGGCAATGCCTAAAGAATTCTTCCGTGAAGAGGCCAAACGCTTAAGTGACATTACCTTAAGTGAGATTTTTGCTGTGGGTACAGTATTCCTGAATCTGGATCCAGCATTAGCCGCACATGCAAAACAAGTCCTGACGAAAGAAATTGAAGAAGAAGGCTGTCGCGTTATCGCATGGCGTGTTGTACCGACGAATAATGATGCGCTCGGTGAGATTGCAATGCAGTCTCTGCCAGCTTTTGAGCAGGTGATTGTTAACTGCCCAATCGGTGTGACTGAAGTTGAATTCAACCGCAAATTGTTCCTTGCGCGTCGTCGTGCTGAGCAGCAGTTAACCAGTGATCCATATTTCTATGTGACGACCTTATGCTCAACTGTAATCAGCTATAAAGGTCTGATGATGCCAGCAGCGATTGCTGACTTCTATACTGACCTGGCTGATGAGCGTCTGGCATCACATATCGTGGTCTTCCATCAACGTTTCTCTACCAATACATTGCCACGCTGGCCACTGGCTCAGCCATTCCGTTACCTGGCGCACAATGGTGAGATCAATACCATTACGGCTAACCGTAACTGGGCAATGGCGCGTACGCCTAAATTTGAAAACCCGTTACTGCCAGGTCTGACTGAGCTGAGTCCAATCGTAAACCGTACTGGTTCAGATTCATCTAGTCTGGATAATATGCTGGAAATCCTCGTGGGTGGTGGTATGGATCTGTTCCGTGCGCTACGTATGCTGGTTCCACCTGCTTGGCAGAACGTTGAAACGCTTGATGCTGATTTACGTGCATTCTATGAGTTCAACTCTAAACATATGGAAGCATGGGATGGCCCTGCTGGTTTAGTTATCCAAGACGGTCGTCATGCGATCTGTATGCTGGATCGTAACGGCTTGCGTCCGGCACGTTGGGTCATCACTAAAAATGGCTACATCACACTGGCGTCAGAAATCGGTGTATGGGGTTATGAACCTGAAGATGTCATTTCTAAAGGACGTGTGGGTCCTGGCCAAATGCTGGTGATCGATACTTATACCGGTAAAGTATTAGATACTCAGGATGTGAATAATCACCTGAAACGTATGCGTCCGTACCGTGAATGGTTACGTGAAAATGCTGTACGTCTACAAGGTAGCCCTGAGCTGGAAGAATATCTATGTGAGCGAGGCTTGAAAGGTGACAACCTGAAAGCGGCACAGAAAATGTTCATGGTGACTTTCGAGGAACGTGACCAGTTACTGCGTCCAATCGCTGAAAGCGGTCAGGAAGCTGTGGGTTCTATGGGTGATGATACCCCGATGGCGGTTCTGTCACGTCAGGTACGTCATGTATCAGACTATTTCCGTCAGCAGTTCGCACAGGTAACGAATCCGCCAATCGATCCATTACGTGAATCGATCGTGATGTCGTTGGAAACCTGTTTAGGTCGTGAACAAAATGTTTTCGAACAGGGTCCAGAACATGCAGACCGTCTGATTATTTCAAGTCCGGTCCTGTCTAATTCAAAAATGCATCAGATCCGCACGCTAGGCCGTACAGGTTATGAGATTGCGGATATTGATCTGAACTATGCTGAAACTGAAGGCCTAGAAGCTGCGATTGCTCGTATTTGCGAAGAATCAGCGCAAGCGATTCGTGACGGCAAAACTTTATTGGTACTTTCAGACAAGAAAATCCGTGAAGGTTTCTTGCCAGCCAATGCTGTGATGGTCACTGGTGCAGTACATCATCATCTGATCAATACTGGTCTGCGTACTGATGCGAACCTGATTGTTGAAACCGGTTTCGCCCGTGATCCACATCAATTTGCCGTTCTGCTTGGCTTTGGTGCGACAGCAATTTATCCATACTTAGCATATGACGTGATCAATGATCTGGTGGCTAAAGGTGAATTGCTGGGCGATCCAGTATATGCACAAAACAATTTCCGTAAGGGGATTGAAAAAGGCCTGCTGAAAGTCCTGTCTAAGATGGGTATTTCAACCGTGGCTTCTTACCGTGGCGGTCAGCTGTTTGAAGCAGTCGGTTTATCCAATGAAGTTGTGAATAAATGCTTCGTAGGTGTTCCGAGCCGTATCCAGGGTGCAACTTTTGCTGACCTTGAAAATGACCAGAAACAACTGGCAGATTTGGCATGGAAAAACCGTAAGCCAATCGATCAGGGCGGTATGCTGAAATTCGTCTTCGGCAAGGAATACCATGCGTTTAACCCGGACGTGATTAACTCACTGCATAAAGCAGTACGTTCTGGTAATTATGCTGACTTTAAAGAATATGCAGAACTGGTAAATAACCGTCCGATTGCAACGATTCGTGACTTATTCAAGCTGAAAACTGACAACTCAATTCCAGTGGATCAGGTTGAGTCTGTAGAAGAGATTCTGCCTCGCTTTGACTCCGCGGGTATGTCTTTGGGTGCGTTATCTCCTGAAGCACATGAAGCGATTGCGATTGCCATGAACACCATTGGCGGTCGTTCTAACTCTGGTGAGGGCGGTGAAGATCCAGCGCGTTATGGCACCATCCGTAACTCGAAAATTAAACAGATTGCATCTGGTCGTTTTGGGGTAACCCCAGCGTACTTAACTTCAGCAGAAGTGTTGCAGATTAAAGTGGCTCAAGGTGCGAAACCAGGTGAAGGTGGTCAGTTACCTGGTGGTAAAGTGAATGGCTTGATTGCCCGTTTACGTTATTCTGTTCCAGGTGTGACCCTGATTTCACCACCACCACATCACGATATCTATTCAATCGAAGATTTATCTCAGTTGATCTTTGACTTGAAACAAGTTAATCCACAAGCGATGGTATCGGTGAAACTGGTATCTGAACCGGGTGTAGGTACGATTGCGGCAGGTGTTGCGAAAGCTTATGCCGATTTCATTACTATTTCCGGTTATGACGGTGGTACAGCAGCATCTCCATTGTCTTCGATTCACCATGCGGGTTCTCCATGGGAATTAGGTTTAAGTGAAGCGCATCAAGCACTTCGTGTAAACGACCTGCGTGGCAAAGTACGCGTTCAGACTGATGGTGGTTTAAAAACTGGTCTTGACGTGGTAAAAGCAGCGATCTTGGGTGCAGAAAGCTTTGGCTTCGGTTCGACTCCAATGATTGCCTTAGGTTGTAAATACCTGCGTATCTGTCACTTGAATAACTGTGCGACCGGTGTTGCAACTCAGCAGGATCATCTGCGCCAAGAGCACTACATCGGCGAACCTCAAATGCTGATCAATTTCTTCACTTTCATTGCTGAAGAAACTCGCGAATGGTTGGCGGCACTTGGCGTATCTAGCCTGAAAGACCTGATTGGTCGTACCGACTTGCTGGAAATCCTGCCAGGTGAAACTGACAAACATGCTCACCTTGACCTGAGCAAACTGCTAGAGTCACATCCAGCAGCAGAAGGTAAAGCACAGTACTGTGAAGTACAAGGTAATGAACCATTCGATAAAGGTATTCTGGCTGAGAAAATGGTAGAAGAAATTCTGCCAGCGATCGAAGCAGGTACAGGTGGTGAATACAGCTTCACAGTAGGTAACTGTGACCGTTCGATTGGTGCACGTCTGTCAGGTGAAATTGCCAAACGTTATGGCAACCTGAGTATGGAAGCACATCCAGTTAAAGTAAATCTGACTGGTACAGCGGGTCAGTCACTCGGTGTCTGGAATGCCGGTGGTCTGCATCTGAAACTGGAAGGTGATGCGAACGACTACGTGGGTAAAGGTATGGCAGGTGGTCGTATCTCGATCTTCCCACCGAAAGGTTCGCCATTCCAGACTCAAAATACTGCGATCATTGGTAATACCTGTCTGTATGGTGCGACTGGTGGTAAATTGTTTGCTGCGGGTACTGCGGGTGAACGTTTTGCAGTTCGTAACTCTGGTGCCTTTGCTGTGATTGAGGGTGCAGGCGATCACTGCTGTGAATATATGACTGGCGGTATTGTGACTGTCCTAGGTAAAGTAGGTCATAACTTCGGTGCAGGTATGACCGGTGGTTTTGCTTATGTATTGGACCTGGACAATGATTTTGTAGATCATTACAACCATGAGTTGATTGAACTGAACCGTATCTCAACTGAAGCGATGGAAGAACATCAGACCTTTTTGCTTCGCATTTTAGATGAACATATTGCAGAAACAGGTAGTGCTTGGGCGTACAAGATCCGCCATGAGTTTGATTTTTATAGTCGTAAGTTCTGGCTGGTAAAACCAAAAGCAGCTAACTTATTGACCTTGTTGAAAACAACTCAAGCTGATCCACAATAATTCCACTACTGCAGATATAGGCAGACCTAAGGTAATGCGAATTAAGCCTTGGGTCTACCCACGGAGAGAGAGATGGCAGAGCGCCTAAATAATGACTTTCAATTCCTGGATGTCGCACGCCAAGATCCAGAGAAAAAAGAGATTGACGTCCGCAAAGCAGAATTTGTGGAAATTTATAAACCTTTCACAACAGAAGTGGCTGCAAATCAGTCACATCGTTGTCTAGGTTGTGGTAACCCGTACTGTGAATGGAAATGTCCGGTTCATAACTACATTCCAAACTGGTTGAAGTTACTGGCAGAAGGCCGTATTTTCCAGGCAGCAGAACTGTGTCACCAAACCAATACTTTGCCAGAAGTCTGTGGTCGTGTTTGTCCTCAAGACCGTCTGTGTGAAGGTGCTTGTACCTTGAATGATGGTTTTGGTGCAGTCACCATTGGTAATGCCGAGAAATATATTAATGACACCGCTTTCGCTTTAGGCTGGCGTCCAGACATGTCTCATGTGAAATGGACTGATAAGAAGGTTGCTATCATTGGAGCAGGTCCTGCCGGTCTAGGCTGTGCTGATATTCTGGTACGTAATGGTGTTAAACCTGTTGTATTTGATAAACGTCCTGAAATTGGTGGTCTGCTGACTTTCGGTATCCCAGAATTCAAGATGGAAAAAGACGTGATGAAACGCCGTCGTGAAATCTTCACGGGTATGGGTGTTGAATTCCGTCTGAATACTGAAATTGGTACCGATGTTACTATCGACCAGTTACTCGCTGACTATGATGCTGTCTTTATGGGTATGGGAACATACACTTATATGAAAGGTGGCTTTGCTGGTGAAGATCTGGATGGAGTGTATGATGCACTCGATTTCCTGATTGCTAACGTGAACCGTTGCCAGGGGTGGGAAAAAGACCCATCAGAATACATCAGCGTTGAAGGCAAAAAAGTCATTGTCCTCGGTGGTGGTGATACCGCGATGGACTGTAACCGTACTTCAATCCGTCAAGGTGCTGAGTCAGTGGTTTGTGCTTATCGTCGTGATGAAGCGAACATGCCGGGTTCACGTCGTGAAGTAAAAAATGCGCGTGAAGAAGGTGTGGAATTCCAGTTCAACCGTCAACCTATCGAAATCGTGGGTGAAAATGGCAAAGTGACTGGCGTAAAAGTGGTAACGACTCAACTGGGTCAACCAGACAGCCGTGGCCGCCGTAGTCCGGAACCAATTCCAGGTTCAGAAGAAATTCTGCCTGCAGATGCGGTATTGCTGGCATTTGGTTTCCGTACCAGCCCAGCAGACTGGTTCACTGATGTAGAAATCAACTTGGATGGTTCTGGTCGCGTACTTGCAGCTGAACAGCAGCAATACAAATTCCAGACTTCGAATCCAAAAATCTTTGCTGGTGGTGATATGGTTCGCGGTTCTGACCTGGTCGTGACTGCGATCTGGGAAGGTCGTCAGGCTGCAGAAGGTATTCTGGATTATCTTGATGTTTAATCTAGTTTAGTTATGCATTTCAAAAAACCCGCTACGGCGGGTTTTTTATTTTTCTTCATTTTACTAATTTATTCAGCTTAGTTCTAAGTAGTTATAATAAATATGGATTTAAACTTATCAATATATCCAATATTAATTCGTAGCTCTGAAGCAGAACAGAAGGAATAAAAACGGTATAAATAAAAAATTATAAAAATTAACAAAAAATGAGAAAAATATGTTTAAAATCAAATTTATTAAATAAATATCAATAAAGAATTGAGGAGAAAAGATGATTCCTGTATTAAAAAAATCTTTCATTGCTCTGATGTTAGCCAGTACCCTGACGCTTACAGGTTGTGGCTATAACACCTTACAAGTTAAGGATGAGGCGGTGACTGCGGCATGGTCTGAAGTACAAAACCAGTATCAGCGTCGTGCTGACTTGGTGCCAAATTTAGTGAATGTTGTCAAAGGCTATGCCGCACATGAAGAGCAGGTGTTAACTGAAGTGACTCAGGCACGTGCCAATGTGGCAGGCCTAAAAGTCGACCGTGAAGTGCTGGAAGATCCTGAACTGTTCCAGCGCTATCAGGAAGCTCAAGCACAAATGACCAGTGCCTTATCGCGTTTATTGGCCGTAACCGAGAATTATCCTGATTTGAAAGCCAATGAGCAGTTCCGCGATTTACAGGTACAACTTGAGGGTACTGAAAACCGTATTGCGGTAGCGCGTAACCGTTATATTACGACGGTACAAGATTTTAACTCTTATGCACGTCAGTTCCCGCAGGTGATGACGGCCAAAGTCATTGGCATGGATACCAAGCCAAACTTTAGTGCAGAGCAGAGTGCGCAACAGGCACCTAAGGTTTCATTTGACTAAGCTTGATCTTGGGTAATCACTAATAAGGTGGCTGCAATGATGCATATAAGCGCTGTAAAACTTTATATAGGTCTATTTCTCAGCCTCATTATGAGCCTGATGAATCCTGCCTGGAGTGAAACAGCAACAGCAACTGATACAGAAGAAGTGATTGTTGCACGTGAAATTTTGCAGCCTAAAACGAATACTACGGATCAAAATGTAGAATCTGCAGATACAGCACCGCAGCCACAAATTGCCAATGATATGGCTGAAGGTCAGGTTCAGCGTAACTTGCCCAGCATGAATGAACCGGTGATTGATCAGGCAAATTTATTAACGTCAGAAGAAAAACAGCAACTTAGTCAACGAATCATCAATCTTTATCAGGCGGGTAAGGCTCAGATCGGCGTGGTAATTGTACCTACCACGGGCCAGGAAGATATTTTTGACTATTCCATGCGTGTGGCAGATCGCTGGCAACTGGGATCAAAAGAACATGATAATGGTCTGTTAATGACCATTGCAGTAAATGATCATCGTATCCAGATTTTAACTGGATATGGGTTAGAAGGCGTTCTGCCGGATATTGTGGCTGGACGGATTATTAATAACAAAATTACACCTTTGTTTAAGCAGGGTCAGTATGCACAAGGGATAGATGCTGGGCTGGCAGAAATAGAGCGTATTCTAAATCTGGATCCAGAAATTGCAGCTCAAGCAGCGGCTGAGCTTAAAGAGCGTCAGGAGCAGGCTTATAAAGCGCAGCAAGCATCTCAAGCGACTTTTGGTTCGGTTATTTTTATTATCGTCGCTGGTGTCATTGGTTCCATGATCTTTGGCAGGAAGCTAAGTGCGGCCACTGCCGCAGTAGCGGGCACAGCAGCCGGGTTAGTCAACGGTATGGGATTGGTTGCTAGCCTATTAATTGGTGCTGGAGTCTTCTTTTTGCTCGTGACCTCACTTGCCCAGCTGATCCTGCATGCTTTCATGGCAGGTGGAGGTCGTGGCGGTAGTAATGGGCGTGGCGGTTTTGGAGGCGGCGGCTTCGGTGGAGGCGGCGGTGGTTTTGGTGGGGGAGGAGCATCAGGCTCATGGTAACAACGACAGGTACGACAGAGATTGTCACGCAACCTAAGCTGGAAGAACATGCTCAACCAAGTTTTAAGCGTTGGCTTAAGCACTTCTTTTATATGCCTGCAACCAAGCGATTTTTCTCCAAGCAGGACCAGCATGCGATTGCATTAGCTGTAGAAGAAGCAGAGCATGGGCATGTGGGAGAAATTCAGGTCGTGATTGAAGGATCTCTACCTTCTCGTTCTGCTTATTATCAGGATACACTTTGTCGTGCCCGACAGTTATTTGCTGAAATTGGGGTTTGGGATACTGAATATAATAGTGGGATCTTGCTTTATTTGAACCTGTGCGAGCACAAGGTTGAAATTGTGATTGATCGGGGAATTAAGAATGCAACGACCCAGCAGGTCTGGGATGAAATCTGTCAAAACATTATTCAAAATCTGGCTCAGCAGAGGTTTAAAGAAGGTGTCATTGAAGGTGTGAAGCAGATTGGTGAAGTACTAGATCAGTACTACGATCGGAAAATAGATGATTTAGAAAATGAATTGGGGAATAAACCGATTATTCTGGGGTAGCTCTACGAAAATCGCTAACTACTTTAGAGCGTTTAAAAGCCAATAAACCGATGGTTCTACCGAAAGGTTCTGCAATTAATAATGATACCGTGGCACTGGAAGCAGGACGTAAACGGGGATCGATCAAGAAGAGCCGTCATACTGCATTGATTGAGGCTATTGGGTTGGCTGCGCAAGAAGCAGGGCAAAATTCTTTCTTCTACACGACAGGTTGAAAAGGCTAAAAGTAAGATCAAGGTAGTGAGAACTGACTATAAGCAGTTTAAAGAAGATTGTGAAAAGCTTTTGGAAAAGTGTAATTCGCTGTTATTAGAAAATTTTGAGTTAAAACAAAAAAACGCATCTATAAAGATGCGTTTTTTAAAACGTTTGAATTATGAATCGTTAGCAGTCCCACTAGTAGTACATTTAGCATTATCTAAATCACAAGTAACTTTACCAGTTAAACCTTTAATAATTTTCGCTGTTACCGATCCTGGTGTAGATTTTGTAGGATCAGCATTTACTACAGGTGCCGTATAAGTAATATTCTTACAATTACCTGTTTCAAAAGTAGATGGAGTAGGATCTGCAGTTTTGCCTTCAGGGTCGTTCAAGAACATAATTTTTTGACTAGTAAATGCTTTGGTATTTGCCAAACATTGGTTGTCAACAGAACGTTTAGTGTAGTTTTGATAAGCAGGAATCGCAATTGCAGCAAGAATACCGATAATTGCTACAACAATCATTAATTCAATAAGGGTAAAACCTTTTTGAGCGTTCATAACATTCTCCACAAATGTTGTTAATTTAATTATAAGCTTTGTAAGCTAATTTATACTTTGCACAAAGTGTGCCAAAGTATATTACTCGATTATTTCTTTTTAAATCAATATATTGTTTAAGAGATTAAAAATCTTAGATAACATATAAGTAAATTTATGTAACTAAGTGACAAAAAGTGTCAGTTTTTTCTATTTGATGTTTATATTTGTGGTCGAAATTAAGTGAGTTCGAATTTTTCAGATATTCTGATCAAATTACAAAAGTGGCTGCTTTTTGTTTATCATGTGCCAAACCTTTACCGCCTGACATTTCTATGAAATTCACGCTTGCCCTGATCGCAGCAATCCTCATCTCCCTCGCGTGGCTCATGCCCGTGCATTATCGACCATGGGTTACCTATACAGGTGAGCTTTATGCATTTTTCTCCCTATTTACTTTAGCTGTGATATTTCTAAAAGAAAAAATTAAAATACCGTCGATTAGCTTGCCTTTATTGTTGTTGGCTTGTATTTCCTTAATCCAGTTGCTAGCAGGGCAGGTATTTTTCTTTAGTACGGCAATGCTAGGCTGTATTTTTGTCTTCAGTTTTTGGCTAGCGGCTGTATTAGGTTACAACCTTTCAACAGGACAGTTTAATCGCGAAGAAACTTTTACCAACTTAAGCTATATTTTTTTAGCTTCAGGAACAATCACAGGTTTAATTGCTTTGTGTCAGTGGATGAATCTGGATTCAATCCTACCGGGCATGGTTAATATCAGTGGTAATCAGCGGCCTTATGCTAATTTCGCTCAGCCAAATAATATGGCGACTTTTTTGGTCATGGCATTGATGAGCTGTCTTTATCTGTATGAGAAGAAAAAAATCCCGACCCAATGGCTCATGGCTTGTGCTTTACCTATTGTTATGGGAGTTGCTTTAAGTCAGTCCCGTACTGCTTGGGTGGCTGCGATCGCGATTTTGTTGTATCTGGCGTTCTATCAATATAAAGGGATCATTCGCCTGAAATGGTATTACAGCATTATATGGTTTGTTTTCTTTATTGCGTGTATTGCTGTTTTCCCACTACTTAGCCAGTTAGCTGCTCAGGTGATAGATGCGGATATAGTGCAAAGCCGTGATGTAGTTGCTCGTGCTACTGGAGATATGTCACGCCTCTCAATCTGGCAGCAAATGCTAGCGGCCATTCAGGCACAGCCATGGTTTGGTTATGGCTGGTATCAGACCAGTGTTGCCTTTGTCTCGATCAGTGATACAGTGCAGGGTCCGGTCTGGATTCGCAGTGCACATAACTTAATTATTGATTTCTTGCTGTGGAATGGGCTAGTTATTGGTCTGCCTTTCTTAGCCTATTTCGGCTATTTGGGTTATCAAATGCAGCGATGGGTTAAGACCCCTGAGTCGGTCATTGGTATATTGATGATTGGAGCTTTTCTTACCCATGCCATGTTTGAGTTTCCTCAGCATTACGCCTATTTCCTTTTACCGGTTGGGTTTATTATTGGTACGGTTCTAGCACAAAATCCAAATATCAAAACCGTGACCTTGCCTTCTATAGCGATGAAACTCATTTTTGGATTTGGGCTGCTGTTATTGATTGCGATCTATCGGGATTATGATGTCGCTGTACCCAAACTTGGCCAAAGTATTCGTTATGAGCAACAGCCTGAAAAAATCACCAATCAACAGCCAATCTATTTGTTAACAGAGTTTAATCATCGTATTGACTGGATTCGTCTTAATCCTTATAGCAAAGCCTCCCCTGAACGGATTCAAGCAGGTGAGCAGATGGTATTAAGTTATCCAACTAAATATAACCTGATTAAATATGCCAAACTGCTAGCTTTTAATGGTTATGAAGATGAAGCCAAGCATCAGTTGCAACGCTTAAAAGTCATTCAGAAAACTGAACTTAGTTATGAGGAATTGATTCAGGATATACCAAGATAAATTCCCTATAAAAAAGCCAGCAATTGCTGGCTTTTTTATTAATTCATTCTAAGTTTAGAGCTGGCTTTGAATATAGTTTTCGATACCAATACTTTTGATAAGATCTAGCTGAGTCGTAGTCCAGTCCAGATATTCCTCTTCCTTTTCCAGAATTTCTCGCACTAAGTCACGAGTCACATAATCCATCTGTGTTTCTGCTAAAGCCACAGTCTGCTGAATGACTTCAATATTTTCTTTTACTTTGCGTACATCACAGTGCAGTACTTCTTGCGTATGCTGGCCAATATACAATTTGCCAAGATGTTGCAAGTTTGGTAAGCCTTCCAGAAATAAAATACGTTCAATAATTTTATCGGCATGCTTCATCTGCACAATCGATTCTTTATATTCTGCCGAACCCAGTTTTTCAATGCCCCAGTCATTAAACATGCGTGAATGCAGGAAATACTGGTTAATCGCTGTAAGGTGGTGATACAGCACCTGGTTCAGCTGATTAATTACATCACGATTGCCTTTCATTGTATCACTCCATATAGCCTGTTAACCCATTTATCGCTATGGGTTTTTGATTAACTTATCTTAAATCAATCGAGCGAGCAATGGCGAGTAATTTATTGAACTGCAAATGAAAATCGCAATCAAAAAGCTTCAGGTGAAATATAAAGCAATAAAAACCCGCCAGAGTCAGAGGCGGGGGAGGAGTAATGATACGAGACCATTGATTTTATAATTATCGTTATCCGCTTTAGGCAGCAACCGCTAGCCGTGCAGCAATCTGGGAAATTTCATCACTGATGATCATACGGGCTTCAGGAGCACAACGACCACAACACGTCCCTAGATCAAGCATTTCGCGTACATCACGGTAACTTTCGGCGCCATTTGCAATAGCATCTTTAATGTCTTGATCTGTAATGCCACGGCATAGACAAACGTACATAGGATACAACCACAGTGAATAAATAAGATAAGAGATATTATTGATAATTGTTATCGTTTGTCAATAAAAATCATTTGAAATAGCTTTTATTGTGATTGGTGATTTAGATAAAAAAATATCACTCAAGCAAAAATCCGATTATTGCTCGGGTTTTTGCTTGAGTGATTCATGATTGCAAACGAAATATAGAAGCTTAGGTGTTACATAAATTTTAAAAATTATTGCTGAATGATGACTACGCCATCCATCTCGACCAGAGCATCTTTCGGTAGGCTGGCAACACCGAGTGCTGCACGTGCTGGATAAGGCTGGGCAAAATATTCACCCATAATCTGGTTCACCAGCTGGAAGTGCGATAAATCAGTCAGATAAATATTCAGTTTGGCGATGTCTGCCAGAGAGCCACCGGCCGCTTCGCAGACGGCTTTTAAATTATCGAATACACGGCGAATCTGTGCTTCAATGCCTTCAACCAGTTCCATGCTGTATGGATCTAAACCTATTTGACCAGATAGATACAGGGTATCGCCCACAAGAATGGCTTGCGAATAGGTGCCAATGGCAGCAGGGGCATTTTCAGTATGGATTACTTGGCGGAACATTAATTTCTCCTTTTATCAAATGGAGCGTAAAACTCTGTCCTTCAGGGCAGAGATATAAGCGATACGACATAAAATGTCGTTGAATTTTTTAAAATCAACACCTTTAATTTAACATGATCTAAAATAAGCTCATGAAAACACTTAAATTACGCATAAAAGACAAACATTGCAAGGTGCTAGACCAATTAGCATCTGAGGTGAACTTTGTTTGGAATTATGTGAATGATTTGAGTTTCAAACACCTGAAAAGAACAGGTGACTTTTTCTCAGCATTTGATATGACTCAATACACAAAAGGAACTTCAAAATTGTGTGGTTTGCATAGTCAAACAGTGCAAGGGATAACAGAAGAATATGTTGATAAAAGAAGACAACACAAGAAAGCAAAGCTGAAATGGCGTGTGAGTAACAAGAAGTCAGCAAGACGTTCGCTTGGTTGGATACCATTTAAAAAAGTAGCGATTAAATATGCTGATGGATATGTGCAATACGGCAAGCAGAAATTTAAGCTATGGGATAGCTACGGCATAAGTAAATACAGCGTGAGAACAGGCTCATTCGTTGAGGATAGTCGTGGGCGCTGGTATGTGTGTCTTGTTGTGGACTCACCTAAACAAGACAAACCAACGGCAACTAAAGCGATTGGTATTGATCTTGGTCTAAAAGACGTTGCCACCTGCTCAGATGGTACTGTAATTTCAAATCCTAAGTTTTACCGTAATTACGAGCAGAAATTAGGGATTGCTCAAAGAGCAAGAAATAAAAAACGTGTACGTGCATTACACGCTAAAATTGCCAATTGTCGTAAAGACCATTTGCATAAAGCAAGCACTCTGCTTGTGAAAGAAAATGCACTGATTGTTGTAGGTGACTTAAGTGCGAGCAAACTTGTAAAAACCAAGATGGCGAAATCTGTTTTGGACACAGGATTTTCAGCACTGAAAACAATGCTCAAGTATAAATGCGAGAACGCAGGGGTATTGTTTGAGGAAGTCAGTGAGAAATTCACAACCCAAATCTGTTCGTGCTGCGGTGAAATCACCTCTAGCAGTCCCAAAGGTAGAACAGATTTGCGAATAAGAGTATGGGAATGTGAGTGTGGAAGTATAAATCATCGTGATTTAAATTCCGCTAAGAACATACTTGCGCTTGGGCATGAGCGTCTAGCAGTAGGAATCCGCTTGCTTTAGCTGGAGGATGTCAACATCAACATACATCATATTAGATCAATTCAACTGACAAAAGCATTATCGTTTTAAATGATTAACTGGCTTTAGAGGTTTCAGCAATATTGAGCGGTTGTTCTAAGCGGGTAATACGTGGAAAACCAAAATGCATGCGTAAATCACGAATAATCTTGGCAATCTGTTTACGGTTATGCACCACAATATTTACATAAGTTTTGCCATCATAATTACGCACCATCTCTACACCTGTATGGCCTTTACGACATTGATAAATCAGATCGGAAATCTGTTCATCGTCCATGGCCTGATCAATACAGAGATAGGCAGTAAAGCTGACATCATCCAGATCTTCAGTCGTCCATTGTAGAGGCATAATATTTTCAGGATGCATATGTTGTTCCTGCAATAAATTATGGCAACGGGCACGATGTACAATTAGGCCACGACGAGTCAGATGACCTTGAATTGGATCACCAAGTACCGGGTTACAGCAATGTGCGTATTTAACATCTACACCCTCAGTACCTTGAATAAGGCGACCTGAACTATTCGCATTTTGATGCTGGTCATGTGCGAATAAATGATTGGCGACCAGTTGTGGTAATAAGTCACCTACAGCAATCTGTTCAAATAGTTGCTCTTTAGTGGGAACATGACGCCATTCCAGTACATTTTTCCAATCAGCTTCGGTCAGATCACGAATAGAACACTGGAAAAGTTTTAAGGCGCGGTTGAGGGCCTGTTGACCCACAAGGCGCTGTTCATCAATATCCTGATCACGCAGGATATTCTGAATCGCACGACGGGCTTTTTGGGTATTAATAAAACTGAGCCAGTCCGGGTTTGGGGTAGCAAGAACATCGGTGATGACTTCAACCACCTGACCACTCAATAATGGCGTAGAAAGTGGCTTGGTTTCGCCATTAATTTTGGCGCCAATAGCATGGTTACCCAAGAACAGGCTGGCAGCATAGGCAAAATCAACAGCAGTCGCACCTTGCGGCAACTCATGCAGATGACCGTGAGGGGTATAAACCCAAATTTTTTCCTGATGCAGATAATCCAGTAATTCGCTGAACGTAGTTTTGGCGCATTCACCATCAACCAGTACGTTCAGATTTTGCATGGATGCCTGAATAGCAGAGCGACAGGCTTGAGGCGCATTTTCGCCCAGTACAACACCAAAGCGCGCAGCTTTGCGCATTAGTTCAGTTTGAATAGTCAGCGATAGGGTGGTCTTTTCACCTTTTAAGCGCATGGTTAAAGACTGGTTGCCACCTGGCAGAGGGCGACGAATATTGTCCTGATAATTTTGAACTGTAAAACTCTCAGTCAGGATATCTGCGAGACGGTCACAGTCGGCAATGCTCTGTAAGATAATTTCAAATGCGTGGCTATGCGTAAGTTCCTGCAGATCAATATCATTTTTTACAAAATGGCGTAATAGCTCGATATTATTGTTTTTCTTTTTAACCCGGCCTTCAATGGCATATTGCTGTAGTAATTCGTTAAGTTTCTGTTCCCACTTGGCCTGATATTCACAGCGTTTAGGCTTGGTTTCTAAAAGGGCAGCCTGGACATCATTATACATATCCAGATCCAGATTCTGATAACAGAGATGTTCCAGATTATCTGCCATTTCGTTCATGCCGACCAAGCGTGCCATTGGAACGAAAATTTCAAAGGTTTCACGGGCAATACGGGCGCGTTTATCCGGGCGTAATGCTTCCAGCGTAGTCATATTGTGATAGCGATCTGCCAGTTTCACAATAATGACACGTGGATCCTGTAAAGTAGCTTGCAGGATTTTTCGGAAAGAGGCCGCTTTATTATATTCTTTATCACTGGAATGGCTGAGCTTGGTGACACCATCAACCAGCTCTGCAACCGTACTACCAAATTTTTCTGTAATGTCATCTTTATTGAAGTCGGTATCTTCAATGACATCATGCAGCAGCGCTGCCATTAAGGTTTCAGTATCTAGACGCATATGGGCCAGAATACAGCTCACCGCGATAGGGTGCAGAATATAAGGTTCACCACTTTTACGGGTAATGCCATCATGGGCGATATCGGCATAATCACAGGCCGCAAGCACACGTTCGACATCGCTTTCACTTAAGTACGCGTCGATAATAATTTTTAACTGTTGCTTAGCTTCACTGACCTGTGGGCCTGGCATAAAACACCTTTAAAACTGGATTTTTTAACAAATAAAACAGAGAAAGCTCGTATGAAATGTATAACATAAAGTGGGTCAGTTTTTTCATATCAACAAGTGAAAAATTTATACTGACTTTAGAGCTAACCCTTATGTTATAACCGTTCTGCGCAAAATATAAAAGTCACAGAACAAAAAAAGCCTAGTTTAAAACTAGGCTTTTTGGAATGGTTTATTCTTATTGAAAAGAAAAACCATCTAAATTTAGATTATTTGCAGAAAGAGCAAGGTCTAAACTTGAAGTTTGATAATCTTGATCACGTTGTTTCAAAATATCTTTTGATACATGACCTGCAGCGATTTCACGTAAAGCAACTACAGTCGGTTTGTCATTGTCCCACTCCACAGTTGGTTCAATGCCTTGACGTGCCAATTGACGCGCGCGTTTGCTTGCCACTAGTACAAGCTCAAAGCGGTTGTCTACATGGTCTAAACAATCTTCAACGGTTACGCGTGCCATAAGAATTCTCGTTTTGAATAGTAAATTTCAACAGACTGCACAGTATAAAATGCTTTGTCTGGAGACTCAAGTTTTAATCACTGTTCGCTTGGAGTAATTAGAGCCTGGATCAGTTTTTCATGGCGGGTCGCTTGCTGGAAAAGGACCAGACGATTGGCGATAATCACAGATTCAAGATCATGTAATGCCTTATTAAAGTCATCATTGATAATGACATAATCAAAGTTGACGTACTGCTGCATATCTTCGACTGCACAGCTAAGACGGTGTTCAATCACTTCAACAGAGTCTGTACCACGGTTGGAAAGACGCTGACGTAAATCAAACTGGCTTGGCGGAAGAATGAAAATCTGTTTAGATTCAGGAAAAAGTCGACGGACTTGTTGTGCACCTTGCCAGTCAATTTCAAGCAATACATCATGACCTTTAGCAAGTTGTTCTTTTACAGTCGCTTGTGCTGTACCGTAATAATTACCAAAGACTTCGGCATATTCAATAAAACCACCTTCTTCGACCAGGTTTAAAAAGTCTTCTTTAGTCGAGAAATGATAATGTACGCCATCGAGTTCGCCAGGTCGTTGACCGCGTGTCGTATGAGAAACAGAAACATGAAGATTGTTGACGCGTTCAAGTAATGCTTTAACGAGGGATGTTTTGCCCGTTCCAGACGCTGCAGAAACGACAAACAAGAGACCCGACATGATATTTTTCCTGATATGATAAAATATCTTCTCTATTTTAGAGTAGACCGGCTTTAAACTAAATAGTTGTACGTCGATTGTTTTACATTTATTTCAATTGTAGCGCCATAAATTGAGTGAGTACTGAGGATTTCTATGGAAATTGTTTTAGCTAACCCGCGTGGTTTCTGTGCCGGTGTGGATCGTGCCATTGCGATCGTGAACCGTGCCCTAGAATGCTTTAATCCACCCATTTATGTGCGTCATGAAGTGGTGCATAACAAATTTGTCGTAGATGATTTACGTCAGCGCGGTGCGATCTTTGTCGATGAGCTAGATGAAGTTCCGGATGACAATATCGTGATTTTTAGTGCACATGGGGTGTCTAAGGCTGTGCAGCAGGAAGCCGAACGCCGAGGTTTAAAAGTTTTTGATGCGACCTGTCCATTGGTCACTAAAGTACATATTGAAGTGACCAAATATGCCCGTGAGGGAGTAGAAGCGATTCTGATTGGTCATGAGGGTCACCCAGAAGTTGAAGGCACTATGGGGCAATATGATAAAAATAATGGCGGTGACATTTATCTGGTCGAAGATGAAGATGACGTCGCTGCTTTAACAGTTCGTAATCCTGAGAAAGTCGCTTTTGTGACCCAAACGACTTTGTCGATTGACGATACAGCGAAAGTCATTGATGCGCTTCGCAAAAAATTTCCGAATATTCAAGGTCCACGCAAAGATGATATTTGCTATGCGACACAAAACCGTCAGGATGCAGTACGTGATTTAGCAGCACGTTGCGATGTTGTGTTGGTTGTAGGATCACCGAATTCATCGAATTCAAATCGCTTGCGCGAACTGGCGGAACGTATGGGTAAAGCAGCCTATTTGGTTGATAATGCAGATGAGCTCAAGCAGGAATGGTTTACCAATATTTCTAAAATTGGGGTAACCGCAGGTGCTTCCGCCCCGGAAATTTTAATTAAGCAGGTGATTCAGCGTTTACAGGATTGGGGTGCACAGGCACCCAAAGAGCTGGATGGGCGAGAAGAGAATATCACCTTTAGTTTGCCGAAAGAGTTACGTATTCCTGTAACACAGGCTTAAATTGTTAACTATTTAACAATTTATTTTTTATTAAAAATTAAACAGATAGCTATAATATGACAGTTATCTGTTTTTTTATGCCTTTTATCTGCTCTGTGTAGGTTTTGTAAAATTTATAGATATTATTTTTAATAGGGGAAAGTTTTGGAGCTGGGGAAGAGTGTGCAAAAGAATAAAGGTTTTACGTTAATTGAGCTGATGGTCACTATTGCGGTATTAGCAATTGTGGCTTCAATTGCAGCACCATCGTTTTCAGAGATAATGAAATCTTATAAGTTGAATCAAACAAAAAAACAAATAATGCAAGCATTAAATGAGGGGCGAAGTCGAGCAGCAGGATTACGTGCTCCAGTTATTGTGTGCCCAGAAAAAATAAATGGTTCAACCGCTATGACTGCAGATCAATGTTTAATAGCTGCAGGTGTATCATCTACAAGCGTAGAGCCTTATAAAAATTCTAACAGAGTTATTCTTATAAACGTCAAAGATAGTGTAAAGGTGAATGGAGACACAATGCTGATTTTTGGCCAAACAGGCGCTTCTTTGGATAGTATCGCGAGTGGTGTTCCTAAAGCTAGAAAAATAACAGTATGTTCAGAAAAAAAATCTGTAGAAATTGTGATCACTTTGTTGGGTGATATCAGTGTAAACAGTTCGGGAGCTTGTGTATGACCAATAGATATAATCAATTAGGTGTAGGGCTTATGGAAGTGCTTGTTGCTTTAGTTATTCTTGCTATTGGGGTATTGGGTTATACAGCTTTACAGCTTAAAGCTGTTGATTTTACATCAGAAGCATTAACCAAGTCACAGGCAACACTTATTTTAAGAGGCTTAACTGAAAGTATCCGTGCCAATCCAGATGGTCAGGCAAATTATCCTGCTGCAATTAAGAGTTACTTTGCAGTAAAAAAACCCTCGGCATCACCATCTTGCTTTAATAAAACTTGTACTCCAGCCGATTTAGCAAAATATGATGCTTATATGGCTGCACAGGCGGCCTCCACAATGAATATGGCAATTACAATGACTGATTGTCCGGGTGTGAAATCGGTTAAGAGACAATGTCTATTTGCGGCTTGGGATGAGACATTTAGTAAGCTGAAAGCAGATGATTACAGTGTTTGTATGAATAATAAGGGTATTTATGTGAATTCTGCTAAATGCTTAATGATGGAGGCTTACTAATATTATGAGTTTAATTCAACCTACATTTTTAAAGCAGCGCGGTTTTACACTAATTGAATTAATGGTATCTCTTGTTATTGGGCTTATTGTAAGTGCTGCTGCTTTGCAATTGTTTATAGGGGGGATTATTACATCAAGAATGCAGGAAGCAAGCGCTGAACTGCAGGATAGCGGTGTTTTTGGATTGGAATATATGGCTAGAGATATCAGGCTAGCAAATTATGGCAATATAAATAATCCTATTTTGAATAATACAACTCCAATGGGAGGAATTGTATTAACTAGCGGTGAAACAAATGCGAATCTAGGGCTGAAAGATGTAGATGCAGGATTGTTAACGAGTTCAAATGGGGAGGCTAGTGCAACAGGCAATAGTGATCAGTTAACTATCCAGTTTTTTGCGCCAAATGACATGCTGAATTGTGAAGGTAAAAAAGTAAAAGCGAATGAGTACGTTATACAGCGTTATTTTTTAAGAGCTGATGGTTCTAATTTATCACTGGCATGTGATGCAAATACTCCTGGAAGCACTTCGGTTTCAATAACGGGTTTGAATGACTCTAATAACGGTGAAGTTATTATGCCGCGGGTTGATCAATTGAGATTTTATTTAGGGGCTAAAGTTGGGGATAAATTTGCATATTACACTATTCAGCAATATAAAGACTCTGTTAAAACAGCAGTAGTGCCAAATATTCCCCGTATTATTTCTATTCGCGTCATGGTGCTTGTGCGGTCAAAGGATTCTACCAGCAGTAATAATATTGATCCTTCGAAAGAATCATTTAAGTTTTTAGACACCGAGATAAAAGCTACTGATACAAAAACTAAATATATGCGCCGTTTATATGCGACCACGATTGCATTGCGTAATGGTTTGGGGGAGAAGGTCTATGAAAGTGGGAATTAGTATAAATAGACAACAGGGCGCTACAATTATTGTGGTGATGCTTGTCTTATTAATGATTACGGTAGTGGGTGTTCTATCTATACAGACAGCTATGACGACTTCAAATATTGCAGCAAACGCCCAAGTTGGGCAGCTTTCTAGTCAAACAGCTGATACTCCTATTAATCAAATATTTATTGAAGATATTATCAAGCAAACAAACTTGTCCAGCATTATTGGCAAAGCTTTAAAAGATAATGAGACGGAACCTGGCCGGGAGTATGTATTTTGCTATAGACCTCAGTCATCTGTCCGATTCGGTTCCGTTATGTCTATGGCTGTACAGCGTTTGAAAACAGACGGCACGGCTGACTTACTAGAAGGTAATACGGATAATTATTGCGATTTGTCAGAAGATTTTGGTAGCGCTCGCCAAGGTGTCGTGACACAAATAGCTATTAAAATTCCTGTAGATATCAGTGAAGAGCTTCCTCCTTTAGCGCTGCTTGCTCGTGCGACAAATGTCAGTGGGGGGCAAACGATACCTGATGGTATTGCTGAACAAAAACGTATTCGAGTCACGACAACAGCTGTAATGCCATCTTTTGCTAAAGATTTGACTGTGGCTCAAGCATGTATGAAGACATATCTAAATGATGATACTGATGCTGATATAAAAGGTAAAACGACTGTTGCTCAATGTTTGGCAAATTTAGGTGTGCCCGTAAATAGCCAGATGCAGGAATTTAATCTTCAGACATTCTTAAAAATGGTTAAAGAGCCGACATAATAGTGAGGAATATAAAGATGAAATCAAAAATAGATATTGCCACTAATAAGTATAAAGGCAAACCTAGTAAGTTGAATATAAGTTTAGTGGTAGTAGGTGCTTTCTTTTCCAATTTCATGATCACTTCTTCTGTAGCGCAGGCTTCGGATTTGCAAATTTATGCAGCGCCTACAGCGGGGAAAAAAACGATTGTTATGATGCTGGATACATCAGGGTCAATGGCATTTTTTGATGATGTTGCATGTATTAAAGGCTATGATCGGAGGGGGAATGAAATACTTCATGGTACTGGTGAGGAAAGTGTAACTACGACAGTACCTTATACAAGGAGATATTGTAAAAACTCTTCTGGAAAAATTTCATCCTATGATCGTTTGACGCGGTTGAAAGATGGCATGTTTGCTTTTTTAAATAGTGATAATGCCTCCCTGCAAGAAGTACGCGTTGGCCTAGGTAACTATTCAACGAAGGGCGATGGCAAGAGTGGGCAAATTTTAGTTCCTGCAGCCAAGTTAGTTGCGGATCAGCGTACAAAACTTAAAAACGCTATTGCTAATTTGGAAGCTAAAAATGGTACTCCAACAGCACAAGCTTATGCAGAAGCAGCGGCTTATTTGATGGGCACGAATACTTCTAAAGTAGTTTTAGTAAATAATGCTGATGTTTATTTTACTTATGGTTCAAATTATTATAGGAGCTGTACATCTGTAAACGCAACAGGTACATTTTGCTTAACGTGGAGTGATTGGGTTAATGAGCAGATACCTAGTAGATTAACTTCAGGACTTCCAGTTTCAAGTTGCAGGTTAGATGGGTACAATGGAAAATGTTATAAAAAAACAGGGAAGTATATAATTAATAATGATGATAGTGGATTTGGCGACTCAGCTGATTCTACTAAAGATACTGATTTAACTTATTACTCTTCCCCACTGCCTGCTGAAAAAGAAAGACAAAGCTGTGATGGACAAGGTATTTACCTGTTATCAGATGGTGCTGCGAATTCAACAAGTGAAACTAGAGCTAAATCTGTGATGTCTGAAGCTTTAGGCACTTTTGGAAGCGGTTTTAGCTGCTCAGGAGGGTTGGCTGAAGCTTATGAAGGGAGTAACCCCGGTGCTTGGACCTGTATGGGGGAATTTGCTAAGAAATTATTTGATAAAACCAAAAACCCAACTGGTGTTTCAATCCAAACTGCATTTGTGGGCTTTGGCAGTGATATGAATAATTTATCAAATACATATGTTGCGAATGCATGTAAGTTAAGCTCTTTAACACAAGCGGATCGTAATCATGAAGATGATTGCTCGCCTACAAAAGAAACTTATGGGATACAAGCGCCAGGTTATGGTAATGGTGGATTTTTTATTGCGAATGATTCAGATGAAATTACAAATAGTGTAATTCAATTCATTGATAACATTGGTAAAAATCCAATTGATCCTTTATCCACTGGTGCTATTTCAGTTCCTGTTGATGCATTAAGTCCGCATACATTTCAGCCCTATGGTTATTTAAGGGCGATGGAACCGAAACCAGGCACGCAAAATATGATCTGGATGGGTAATTTAAAAAAATATTCAATTCAGAATGGTGCATTAAAATCAGATGAAACCTGGGTCTTCAACACGGATGGTACATTTGCTAAGACAACACAAGATATATGGAATAAAACTGCTAAAAAAGATGGGGATGGTATTGATGTTGGCGGTGTTATATCCAATTTAATTCTGCCGACATCTTCTACTACAGGCCATCGTCCGGTATTTACTGATATTGCAAGTGATGAAAATGGAAACCTCACTGCACCGCCTAAAAAAACAAATCTTTTTTTAGTATCACGTTCTGCAACAGATGCGAGCAAGCTTTTAAAAGAATTTAAAGAAAATAGTGTCCTGGTTAAGTTAAAAACAGATATTAAATTAAAGCTGCTGAATTACTTTGGATATACAGTTTCTTTGAATTTAAAGGAACTACCATCTACTTTGACTGCTCCTGATAAAGCAGGAAATATTGCTATGGGCGCAAGTATTCATTCATTTCCAGTTCAAATGACATATTCAGGAGAATTGGATGCAAATGGCGATTTAAAATCTTCAAGAAATCAATCAGTTCTTTACGGCAGTATGGAGGGTGCACTGCGGGTTGTCGATGCTTCGAGTGGTAGAGAACAATCAGTTTTTGTCCCATATGATATTTTGCAAGATGAAACAGCATCTAAAGCTCTTGTTAGCGGTCAATCAGACAAGGCAGGGGTGACTGCAGGTATAAGCGGTGCTTGGGTTGCTGATTCTGCATACAAAGTAACGGCTGAAGATGAGAATTCTACGTTGGTGTCAGCAACTAAGATGAATGTTTATGGCGGCATGCGCATGGGAGGCAAAAATTATTATGGTTTAGATATGCTTATTCCTACGGCGCCTAAAATTTTATTTAAAATCACTGGTGGATTAGGTGGTTTTAGCCGTATGGGGCAAACTTGGTCTAAGCCAGTGTTGGCTAATATTCGTTATAATAAAAAAATTACACGCGTCATGATTGTCGGGGGGGGATATGATATGTGTTATGAAAACCCTACATTTGCGTTAAATAAAAAAAATTCAAATACCGACTATCCAGATACTGCATGTGATAATAAAACTGAAGCTCAAGGCAATGCCATATATATTGTTAATGCCGATACAGGTGATCTAATTTGGTGGGCAAGCAATAAAGATGGTGATACAAATAATTCATTTATGAAACACAGTATCGTTAGCCGTATAGCAACGCTAGACCGAGATGGAGATGGCTTAGTAGATAATCTTTATTTTGGGGATTTAGGTGGTCAAGTTTTTCGTGCCGATTTAAATAATACATCCGGTTCTGCACTAGGAAAAAGGGTTGTATTAATTGCAGATCTAAGTACTGGTAAAGATGTTAATGGAACAACATTAACGGCAGGAAATCAACCTAGATTTTATCAGCCACCGACTCTAACGGTACATGATGAGGGAAAAGAGACATTCTTGCTTGTAGGCATTGCATCGGGAGACCGAAGTACGCCTCTAGATGTTTCTCCTGTCAATGGACGGGAGAAGATGAAACCATTAAATGTTTTATCTGACCGTCCAACAAATAAAGTCTATGGCTTGATAGATCGCGATGTTGCAAGTAAGTATTTATATACTGGACAAAAGGACAGTACTGGTGTATTGAAGGATTTCTTACCATCTAATACAATTAAATTAGATAAATTGGTACCTAACCCGCAAACTTTAACGGGAGAAATTGCCAAAAAATTCTCTTCTAGCGGTTATCAAGGGTGGTATCGTTCTTTATCTAGCGGTCCAGATGGGATAGAAATCAAGAGTGCAAGTATAATTGTAGAAGGTAAAACGATATCGACTACCCGAACTCCTGGAGGGCTGAAAGCTTTTGAGGAAGAGCCCCTTGCTATTACTGGACGTTTACTTATTCCAGTTTATGATCCGCAGGGTACAGGCATTGAAGATCGAAGTAATCCTTGCCAACCACGTGTAATTGGAGAAACAGATGTTCAACAATTCTGTTTGCCTTATGGTGCGTGCTTAAAATCGACTGGCACTGTTGATACTGAAAAAGAAAAATTGACAGGCTTTCAGATGAGCGGTATTAAAAATCAGAATGTACTTGGAGCTGGTATTCGAGGCTTATCGATGGGTCCGACCGAAGCAGGAACTCCTAGTACGGGTAATGCTAAAAGTATTAACTGTGGGGCCCTAACTGTGGTGGGCTTACAAAGCGGTAAAGGTAAATGGGAATGCAGTAAAATTTTGAATCCTACTCGCTGGTACGAAAAATATGTTGAAGCCAAGACGAATTAAAATGGTAGATCCACAGGAGTATCTTTTGGAATTTTGGAAGAAGCATTCAGGATTTACTTTGATTGAAATGATGGTGGTGGTAGTGGTTTTAGCAATTATGGCTGCTATTGCCATGCCCGCTTACAGTGAATATGTACGCAAAGCATCAGCAGCTCAGGCTGAGCAAGAAATGCAGAAAATTGCGGGACAGTTGGAACGTTATAAGTCTAAAAATTTCACATATAAATATTTTGATCCTAAAATTGTTTATAGTGATGATGCAAGTGCACCATCACTATCAATAATTAATGTTCCAGTCGGATCAGTTGGAGATAAAATTAAATATAAAATAACACTTCGTGATTTAGATGATACTTCAAAAGAGCTGTCAAATTCTGCAGTTCGAGGGAGTGGGTGGGCAATGCAAGCAGTGGCAGTAAATGATTCCAAAAATTATAATTTTTTAATGACTAGTAAAGGACTGCGCTGTAAAACGATTGATTCGATAACCTATACAGCTTGTACAGGCAGTAAAGTTATCTCATGGTGAATTTATGAAATATAAAGGGTTTACTCTGGTAGAGCTATTGGTGGTTGTCGCTATTATTGGGATTTTAGCGACAATAGTTTATCCTTCATATACTGACCATCTCAAAAAAACTAGCCGTATAGATGCTCAGAGTGAAATGTTGACTATTTCAAGAAATTTAACTAATTATAAAATGGCCAAAGGTAGTTATGAAGGCGCTTTGTTAAGTAATAGTACACTAAAAGAAAACTATCCTGCCTCAGGAACAGCCTTATACGAAATTAGTTTAGATATTACATCGGATAATTCATCATGGCTATTAATTGCTACTCCTATTGCATTAAAACAGCAGGATGGAAATGGGTCTGTTTGTTTAAATAGTCAGGGTTATAAATTTTGGAGCAAAGGGAGAAGCTGTTCGTCTTCTGATTTATCAGCGTCAAGCAAATGGGAATAACCTAAATTCAAAATTGTGGATAACTAACTTTTGATCTTTCATTCAGGGCAAACTTCGCGTAAAATATTGCCCTCTATGAAAGGGGTTTGAAGTGTTCCGGTGGTCGGTACATGAATAATCCGTAAAAACTATAAGGTTCTATCATGGTTGTTATTCGTCTTGCACGCGGTGGTGCTAAAAAACGTCCGTTCTATCAAATCATTGTGACTGATAGCCGTAATGCACGTGACGGTCGTTTCATCGAACGTATCGGTTTCTTCAACCCTACAGCTCAAGGTAAAGCAGAAAAACTTCGTTTAGATGCTGACCGTTTTGCTCACTGGGTTTCTCAAGGTGCTCAACCTTCTGAACGTGTTGCTTCTTTAGCTGCTCAAGCTAAGAAAGCTGCAGCTGCTGCTTAATTTTAAGGTAGCAGGTAGCCCATGACACCAACACAGAATGTTCCCGAAGATCGTATTCAGATTGGACAGTTACGTTCAGCATATGGATTAAATGGGTGGCTCTGGGTCTATTCCAATACAGAACCTATGAGCAACATATTTGACTACCTTCCTTGGTACATTGAGACCAAAGCAGGTTGGCAAATTGTCGATGTAAAACGTTGGAAACCACATGGCAAGGGCTTGGTTGTTTCGCTAAAAGGTGTGAGTGATCGTACCGCAGCAGACGGCCTGGTGGGTGCTAATGTCTGGATTTCTAAATCGCAACTGCCTCAACCAGGCGTGGACGAGTATTACTGGTCTGATTTGAAAGGTCTAACTGTGTTAGGTCTGGATGAAGAAGAACAGGAAGTGAATCTCGGTCAAATCCATGAAATGTTTGAAACAGGTGCCAATGACGTAATGGTAGTTCGCGCTACTGCTGACAGCGTCGATGGCGAAGAGCGAATGATTCCATGGCATAAAGATGTGGTACAGCGGGTTGATCTCGAAGCTGGTCGTATCTACGTAAATTGGGGCGTAGATTATTAATCCTTAAAAAGGGTTAACACAGCAGGAAAATGAGGAGTCTGCGGTGTTCTTTGCAGTCATTACGCTTTTTCCTGAAATGTTTGAAGCGATTACAGCCTACGGTATTAGCGGGCGCGCAGCAAAACGTGATTTGATGCAAATTCATTGTATTAATCCACGAGAATTTGCTGAAGGGAACTATAAACGGGTGGATGAACGTCCATTTGGTGGTGGTCCCGGTATGGTGATGATGGCTGAGCCATTAGCGAAAGCAATTCATCGTGCCAAAGAGCTTGCAGCGCAAGCGGGTGCAGTTAACGTTCCTGTGGTGTATATGTCACCACAAGGAAAAACCTTAAATGAACCTGCGGTACAGGACTTCGTTAAATATGACGGACTGATTGTATTGTGCGGACGTTATGAAGGTGTCGATGAACGTTTGATCCAGAAATATGTTGATCAGGAATGGTCGATTGGAGATTACGTGTTATCGGGTGGTGAGCTCCCTGCGATGGTTTTATTGGACAGTATTATCCGGAGACTTCCGGGTGCAATGTCAGATGAACAATCACACGTACAAGACTCATTTGTGGATGGTCTGTTAGATTGCCCACAATATACCAAGCCAGACCATTTTGAAGGTATGGATGTACCGGACATCTTGAAATCGGGACATCATGCCAATATTGAAAAATGGCGGTTTTTGCAGCGATATCAGCGCACTTTGGAACGCCGGCCTGAATTGGTAGAAAAAGTTGAACTGACCAAGCAGCAAAAGAAATGGCTAAAAGATTTAAAAAGTGGCAACAACTAATCCTGTTGTCCAAATCTGTATTTAAGCAATGTTGTTTAAATATTTAAAATAGGCTCTTTATGCATTGAAGCGGTCAAGCATAAAGGGAAAGTCAATCGGGTCTATGCGATTTAGCCTCTATACCCAGCGATAATCAGACCTCTTCTGACTCGCACATATTGGAGATACCCCATGAGCGGTAAGCATCCTTTAGTACAAGCTGTTGAAAATGCTCAGCTTAAACAAGACATCCCAGCTTTTGCACCAGGTGACACAGTAGTTGTCCAAGTAAAAGTAAAAGAAGGCGACCGTGAACGTCTACAAGCGTTCGAAGGCGTTGTCATTGCTAAGAAAAACCGTGGTCTGAACTCTGCGTTCACAGTACGTAAAATTTCTAGCGGTGTTGGCGTTGAGCGTGTATTCCAAACTCACTCTCCAATCGTTGCTAAAATCGAAGTGAAACGTCGTGGTGACGTTCGTCGTGCTAAACTTTACTACCTACGCGAATTGTCTGGTAAAGCTGCACGTATTCGTGAAAAATTGCCAGCTCGTAAACAAGGTTAATTTTAGCCTTGCTTTTAAGCAAAAAAATGCGCCTTTGGGCGCATTTTTTTATGTTTGCTTTTATCTGGATTTATTCGAAATGTTCCTGCAAAGGCAAGATCATGGCATCCAAAATATCCAAGAAAATTTTATGAATAAACATCAGGAATAATACAAAATATCCCCAAGACTGGAATCCTGCATTAAAAAGTTGAATGCAAATAAAACATTGTGTGATAGCCAGTAAAATACTGATCCATACATTTGCGATAATATGTCGATGACAAGAGGGACAATAATAAGGCTCATATTTTTTAAATTGAAAAGGATTAATCACTTTTCGTTTGCAACAGGGGCAGGTTCTTTTAAATCTGTTTTTGATTTCTATAGAAGGTATCTGCATTTATTTTATTTCACAGTTCTTTTTATATTTGATGAATATTGTATATGCAGTTTAATCATGATTAACAAGTAAATTTCAAGAAAAAATTTAGCGAAAAATAAGATGGAAAAAGCCTCTGGATGAATAGAGGCTTGTGTAGCTCTATAAACCTTGCAGTTTTAAGCGGTTGGCATGCTGGCGATAAACATCGACTGGGTCTGGAGCAAAGACATTTTTTAACCCGAGTAACTGGTTCACTTCGTCCAGGTGGTTCCAGTTGTAGTTATCCCGAATGGTTTTACCGAATTTGGCACTACAGCGGGAGACCAGACCATCATTTTCCTTGCCGCCATCAATGAGCAGGGCTGTAACTTTGAGTGCTGAATCAGGATCGAGCGGGTTGGTAACTTGGCCTACACCTGTGAATGAATAGTTGTAGATACCTTTTTGTTGATATGCACCTTCACCACAGGTGGTAGTCGGCATACCAATGGGATATCTCTGATTAAAGTTCGCAGAGCCCAATGCCGTTAAACTGCTGCCACCCGCAAGTGAATCATGCGGATAAGAGTTTGGGTCCAGGCCTTGAGCCCAGGTAATGGCTTTAGAAACCAGATTTATTGTGCCGACCAGTGGCGCTTCAATAGCAGTCCCTTCAGCTTTTAGAATCAGGTCTGCAACCGGTGAACCTTTGTGCGGTGCACCTACTGTGGTTAATGAAGCCACCAGTTTAGGTTCTGAACCGGCCACATAACGAATTGTTGGGCCACCATGTGAGTGTCCGATCAGATTAACTTTATCTGCTCCGGTAATTGCGGCAATTTCCTTGACCTGCTCCAAAAGTTGTTCACCGCGAATTTCAGATGAGTTAAAAGGGGAGACTCGCGTTGCCCAAACATTCGCACCATTACGGGCCAGATCAGGTAAAATCTGATACCAATAGTCCAGTCCAAACTGGTCAGTGCCAACCCGAATGAAACCCGCCATGCCGTGTGAAAATACAATCGGATATTTGGTTTTGGCATATTGTGAACTGGCTTTCGCCGTCACCTGACTGGCCTGGGTAGAGGCATGAGCCGTAAAGCAGGCCGCTGCCATGAGCAGACCTGTCGTTAATACTCCATATTTCATCATTATTTCCTCATTCTTGTTGTTGTGTTAAGGCGATCCTCGCCATAATGTGGGGAATAGCCAGCTGAAAAGCTGACCCATTAAGCGTTTTGAGTGTTTTATCTCCCTATTTTTTTAAGTGAAAATAACGAAAAAGCCCTTATATCCGCAGATAGAAGGGCGATGAAAATTATAGATTCTGAAGTTTTAAACGATTGGCATGTTGACGGTACATCGCCACCGGATCCGGAGCAAACAGGCCTTTAAGACCAAACATCATATTGGCCAGATCGGTATGGTTCAGCTTGTACTGGTCATTAATCACCTTACCAATGAATGCACTACAACGGGCAACCATGCCATCGTTGTCTTTATTGCCGTAAGATAAAGGGCCAAGCTGCATCAGGATGGTATCGATATCCAGTGCATTGGTCGCTTGAGCCACACCGGTCCAAGAATAATAATAGATACCGTTACGGTCTTTTGATTTCAGGTTCTTATTACAGTTTTCTGTGGAGGCTAAGACACCATCCTGCACCATCTGTTTGGCCACGCTGGCATTAAAAGAGCTGGAGCCAGTTTGGGTCAGGGATTTCATGGATGCATCGAAATCAATTTCCAGTTCAGGTTTGAACTGTCCCAGTGCGATCAGTGGCCCAATAATATAATCACCGAGAACATTAAAAGCAGTGCGGGTAAGAGTATTGTTCTGAATATCATCGGCCACTTTAGAGCCATGATAGGTGCCTGCAACCCCCGTAATGGATGCAATCTGCTGCGGTCGAGTCGCTGCCACATAGAGTACAGTCGGGCCACCATGGGAGTGACCGATGAGATTGATTTTTTCCTTCCCTGTAATTGCCAGCACTTCATCGACCTGATGAATGAGCTGTTCACCACGGTGGGTCGTGGTATTGGCAGGCGACAATTGGGCGGCAAACACGGTAGAGCCATTACGAGCCATATCCGGCAGAATCTGATACCAGTAATCTAAGCCAATGGTATCAGTACCTATGCGTTGCCAGCCTAGCCAGCCATGCACCATCAGAATAGGATATTTGGTTTTGGCATAGTCTGATTTGGCTTTTTCAGTGACCTGAACTGCACTTGCTGCCGCCTAGGTTTGTGTTGAAAAGCCAAAACCGAGGCCTGCTGCCAAGGAAAGCGCCAGCATCTGTGTTGTTTTAATAAAAGTACGCATAACCGTTCCTTTGTTCATTTTATTGTTATAAAAAGCAATCATTGCTCGGGAGTATTGATGCACGATAAATATTGAAGTTGGATGTCTCGATCGTGCAGACCTAATCTTCAATCACGCGCAAAAATTATTATTTTGAAGCAGAAGCATTTTTTCATGCTGATGAGCCAATTCCATGTCATTTCGGGCCATGCCCGATGAGCATTTATGAGTCCATAAATTTGCAATTTATATACGTATGTATTTTATTGTTAACTCCTTGAAATATAAGATTGATGAATGTTTAGGTTGAAATAGTTAGAAACAAATAACAATGTTAAAAAAAGTAATCAGCCCAAGAAAATCAAGGCTTTCAGAGAGAAATGGCTCTGTTAAACTCTCAAAATAGAGGGTCAGCGTTACTGTTTTTATATAAGAGATGGGACAAAAAGAAAGGGAATAGGAGAAGATATTCGACGCCGTAGCAGTACTGTGTAGCTACGGCGTCAATGAGCAATTTTAGCTGAAAATTAATTGGCAAAGGGTAGGGTCCCACCCTGATCATGTACCTGTTCAAATGTACCTACACGAAGCCGTTCTTCAGGGCGCTGGAAATGTTTCTGACGCAACTGATCAACTGCCTGCTGTTTGGCATTTTCACTCAGGCCACTTTTTAGGATGTTATCGCGCTCGCCCAAGTAACGCGTCACACTGGATTTCCAATTCGCACGTTCATCATCAAGTTTTTCCAGACGTTGGGTTGCTTCAGGACCGACCAGATTCAGGCGCATCTGACGGATTTCTTCCGCAGAACCACCCCGGGCTTTAATATCAGCGGTGAGTTTACGCAGATCTTCCAGTTTATTCAGTTGCTCCAGATTTTCTTGCCAGTCCTGCGGTAACTGCGCAAACAGTTCTTTTAGCTTCTGGGCTTTTTCTGCTTCGCTCAGCTTTTTATCCGCCATGACTGCCATCCGGTCTAAGGTATATTCATGATAGGTATCTTCAGTGCCAAACAGTCCTTCAATTTCATAATCAGAGAAAAAGCGTTTACGCAGGTTCTGGGTGCTGGCATAGATACTGCGGTAGTAAGCTGGATCTTCTTGATCCAGACCTGCAGGTGGAGTCAGTTCTCCCAAACCTTGACGATACTGGATATAACGATCCCAAAGATCCAGAACTTGTGAGAGTGCAGGATCCTGATAATTTTGTTGAATATAGGCTTTAAAATCTCGCTGGATTTGTTCGAGGGTTTTTTCCCCATATTGGGTAATAAAATATTCAAAACAGTTACGGGTCTGTTCATTGACAATCAGGCGATTACTGGCATCCATCTGCATCTGGCAATTAATTTCCGTATCCTGCTGGCTTGGACTCGGGAATATATTATTTACGGGGCCATTGGCCAGTGCTGCTGCCTGTTGAGCGCTGCTTTCATTGGTGGATTGCGGGCCCGAGACACGTGCCTGTGCTTCATCCCTGGGCGCAAGCCATAGAATCAGGGTAATCAAGCACAATACGATGAGCGCAATCACGATCCATAGTTTATATTTCTGCATATCCTATGCACCTTTATTTTAATTATCGGATTATTTTAAATTTTGCATTCGGCAGGATAGGAGATATTGCACCTTATATGCTGTAGAAAAGTTGTAAATAATTGGCAGGGGTTTTACCATTGCGCCAATTTATAAAATGTCTGACTTTTTGCCATGAAAGCTTCATCTCCTAAAATTCAGCGTCGTCATATCAGCGGTGTATTTCTATTAAATAAGCCTCTAGGCATCAGCTCAAATGCTGCATTGCAAAAAGTACGCTGGTTATATCGTGCGCAAAAAGCTGGACATACTGGTGCACTAGATCCCTTGGCATCCGGTCTTTTACCGATCTGTCTGGGTGAGGCGACCAAGTTTTCGCATTATCTGCTGGATTCAACCAAACGTTACCAGACCACAGTTTTTCTGGGACATAGCACTACGACAGGTGATGTCGAAGGAGAGATTCTGCTGGAAAAACCAGTCCCTGAACTGAATGAAGAGTTGATTCAGGAGACAATTGCCAAGTTTGTCGGTGAGATCCAGCAAGTGCCACCGATGTATTCGGCTCTGAAAAAAGAAGGTCGTCCGCTGTACGAGCTGGCGCGTAAGGGCATTGAAATCGAACGTGAAGCACGTCCAATTACCATTTATGCAATTGAGCTTTTATCTTTTACTGAAAATAGCATTACGCTGGATGTGACCTGTTCCAAAGGTACTTATATTCGGGTACTCGGCGAAGATATTGCCAAAGCACTCGGTACTTATGGTCATCTGACTTATCTGCACCGGATTCAAACCGGTCATTTTGACCTTATTCCAAGCTATACCATTGAATATCTGGAAAGCTTGACTGAGGCAGAACGTGAAGCACTATTACTGCCAGCTTATGCACCGGTACAGCATTTCCCGCAGATTCAGGCACCGGAAGGCCGTGCAGAATATTTTAGCCGGGGTATGGAAAGTAATATCGACCATTCGGCAGAGCCACAGGTGCTGGTTTTTGATGGCGAGAAATGCTTAGGCCTGGCTGAAATCACAGATAAAAAACGTCTGGTACCCAAACGTGTTCTTAATCTCTAGGCGCGTTGAATAACAATGGACATTGAGATTATCCTCAGTCTGGTGCTTTTTGCCTTTATGGCCGGAGCGATTGACGCTGCCGTCGGTGGGGGTGGTCTGATCCAGATCCCGGCGATTATGAGCAGTCTGCCGCAGCTGCAACCTGCCACAGTATTTGGCACTAACAAGCTAGCCTCTATTTTCGGTACAGGCTCGGCAGCCTTTTCCTATCTTAGACAGGTCAAGCTGCCATGGGTTTTACTTGGTGTAATTGCGCTGTGCAGCTTTATTAGCTCATTTATTGGAGCAGCCAGTGTCACCTTGATTCCGGTGGATATTCTCAAGCCTTTTGTGCTGATCATGCTGATCGTGATTGCGATTTATACCTTCATGAAAAAGCAATTCGGACGGGTACATGTCGAGCAAAAGCTGAATAAAAAGATGCTGATACTGGCAGCATTAGGTAGCCTGGCTATCGGTTTCTATGACGGAATTTTTGGCCCAGGCACGGGCAGTTTCTTTATCTTTTTCTTTATCCGTTATCTGAGCGTGGATTTCTTGCATGCCTCAGCTTTATCGAAAATTGCCAATTTCACTACTAATCTCGCGGCACTGAGTTTCTTTATTCCTACAGGTCATGTGCTATTTCTGGTGGGTGCCATGATGGCAGCTGCCAATATTTGCGGTTCGCTGTTGGGTGTTAAGCTGGCCTTTAAATATGGCAGTGGTTTTATCCGAACTCTGTTTCTGATCCTGGTCAGTTTGCTGATTTGCCGTATGGCTTATCAGATGTTTTTAGCCTAAAAATAGATGTAAACTATTCTCAATATTAAAGTTTTTTATACAAATTCGCCTTATAAATATTCCTGACCATTTGCCGGTTTCACTCTATGCTGGAGCAAAGGCATGACAAAAACAGGAGAAAAATTACATGACCACCATTTTTGAAGCATTAAGGGAAAGTCATGAAATCCAGCGTGATCTGGCAGAAAAATTACTGCAAACTTCGGGGGATTCGCCAGAACGTCGTGAGTTGTTCAAGCAGCTGAAGAATGAACTGTTTGCGCATGAAACCGCAGAAGACCGTTACTTTTATATTCCCTTGATGATGACAGATCCCGGCCTGAACATTACCCGTCACGCCTTGGCAGAACATCATGAGATGGATGAAATGATTGAGGAACTGACTGAAACTGAATTTAGTAGCCCAAGCTGGATTGCAATTGCCAAGAGACTGTCAGATAAGGTTCATCATCATTTGAAAGAAGAAGAGCATGCTTTCTTCCAGCAGGCCGGGAAAATTCTGGGAGATGAACAAAAGCAGGCTCTAGCGGATCAGTACAAAACTGAATATCAGCGTTATAAAGAAATGAAAAAAGACATGCTGGTTAAAAGCTAATATTTAAATTTATTTAAATTCAAATTTTCATGACAAAAAAAGATGGCCAGAGTGCCATCTTTTTTTATTTATTCAGCTTTCTATTTTCCGGGTTTTATATTGCTGTCGTGCTTCCCGCATGGTCACGCCAACTGAAGCCAGCATAATACAAACCAGTGCGACGGTTTGAAGTAGCGTAATTTTTTCACCCAGCAAAATAAAACCTACCAGTGCCGCCAGAGCTGGAGACAGACTGGAAAGCGTACCATAACTGGTTTTATTCAAGTGCTGGAGCGCTTTTAAATCCAGCGCATAAGGAATGGCTGTTGCCAGCACTGCAATAGTAATGGCCTTGCCCCAATATTGAGTATCAATCAAAGCAGAGGTGTTGTTATATAGGCCGATTGGTAGTAAACACAGGGCTGAAATACTGATGGCAATCGTCAGTGCATGCATCCCGATATTTTGCTGTACTACGCGTTGCCCAAAATAGATATACAGCGCCCAGCAGAGGCCAGCCCCTAGGGCGCAGGCTGCACCAAACAGGTCAAAGTTACTGCTATTGGCTTCCCCCCATGGCACCATCAGCACAATACCTAAAATTGCCAGTAGCACCCAGACATAGTCCTTACGGTTCTGAATCGAAATTAAGGCCAAGCCTAGCGGGCCAATAAATTCCAGTCCGACCGCAATTCCTTGCGGGAGTATACCCAACGACATGTAGAACAGGATATTCATCACGCCTAGAGAAGCACTATAGCAGAGCAGATCCCGCCATTTCAGGAATTGTAAACGTCGGATAACTTTCCAGGAACGGAACATGATACAGACAATAATGGCGGCAAAGCAGAGTCTTAAAATAGTGACAGTGATCGGGTCAAGCACCAGGAAAAGTTGCTTGGCGAAGGATGCACTGATCTGGTATGAAGTCATGGAGAGAACCATGTACAATACAGCAAGAAGTTGGACGTTTGGCATGGGAGAAACTACTTATACCAGAAGGGTATAATCGAGATACAGAAGAAAGCGGAAGTATATCAAACTGGTTAATTTTTGATGAGTAGGGCAGAAGAATATTTTGTGAATACGAAGCAGATTTTGGATCAGTGGATTTAAATTTTTGATTTTATCCCCCACCGAAAAAATTAAATTCAACGTTAATTGTTGATGAGATTGTGGTTACAAATTAATCAATTTTTAATTTGATCTTAATTTTATATTTATTAAAATGGCTTAGACCTCATGATTTGGGTCAACTTTAAAATAACAATGAAAAATAAAACGATGAAAAAATAATAAGGTAGATAATAATGAAATTAAGATTACTCTCTTGTGCTGTCTTGAGCCTTATGCTGACTGCATGTGGTGGCTCTGATTCTGATAATAACGAGCCAGTCGCAGGTCAACCAACCCCAACCAATCCTGGAACCCCGGATAATGGTGATGGAACATCAGATACGATTTCTGAATTCTATACATATCAGTTCAACCTGCCGAATATTGATGCTTCAGATATGGAGTCGGAAAAGCTTCTATTGGCCAGTCATAAAAATAAAATCACTGACGGCATCTTGTATGCAGATGATAACCGGACTGTTGATACTGAATATGATCTTGATGAAGATATGACCTTCCCAATTTATGTCACAGAAAAAGGCGTATTCCCTGCAGATCGTGCCCGTACAGCATTAGGTTATAAACTGGAAAAAGTACTGGAAAATACTTCTGAACAATTTACCAGTCGTCCCGTCACTATTCCGGAAAATAACATCAGCAATCATCGACACCTGGAGTGGTACGACCTGTCAGGTAAAGCATTAACTGAACGTACCAATATTGCTGTCGTGAAGATGTATGACGATACCGAGACCAGAGTTTTCTTTGATACTGATACCACGGATGCTGAACGTAAATATTACAATCAGTTTGCTACCAATTTTGTCGGTTTGCAGAAGGCACGTACTTTCCCGAACGGATCTAAATGTTTCCGTATTCTGGCGGAACATCCTGAGGAAGAATTTATTGAATTTGATCCGGATATCAAAACTGGCTATCGTACACTGGCTGAATGGCAGACAGGCGAGTCTGTTCAAGAGATGGCGAAAACCATTTTAGATGGCACGATGGCTAACCTGAAATTTAAAAAAGCCGAATATAAAGACGATGCTCAGCAATATTATAAATACTTTGGGGCGATCGAATATCAGGGTGAAATTTATTCCAGTACTTTCTCGGAACATGGAGAGCATATTGATCATGCCGATTATATTGCTCAAGCAAGAAAAGCTGCCTTGGACAATTTAAGGGAAGAGGGTGCAACTCCTCTAATGCTCAAATGGACAGATTACCTGTATGACCATCTTGCTTCGGCATGTGATGGCTATAATGTGACAGCAGCTACAGCATTAAATACAGCTATTAAGGATGCAACGCCACGCTAAAATTAAATTAATCATCTTAAAAAAGGCGCTTGAGCGCCTTTTTTATTTAATACTTTCTTCTTTGTGTCATCACCGTACAGCCAATCGACGCACTGATAATGGTGGCCAGCGCCAGCCATTGTGTCCACAATAAAGTCTCGCCTAAGAATACAAAACCGGAGAGTGCTGCAACCGCAGGTTCCAGGCTCATTAGAGTGCCAAAACTCAATGCGGTTAAATTACGCAGTGCAATCATTTCCAAAGTAAAGGGTAAGGCACTGGCAAGTGCAGCCAAAATAACAAAATACATGAGGCTGCTTGGCTCAAACACATGAGCAGGCATTCCCGCAAATAGGGCAATCGGCATCAGCACCAGCATGCCGACGAACATGCCCAGACACACGGTATGATTCCCTGATACACCCGAAGGTTTTTGTCCGGCCACGATATACAGTGCCCAGCAGGAACCTGCACCTAAGGCAAACAGGATGCCAATCGGATCAAGCGGTTGTGCAGCCTGATCAAAGGGAAACAACAGAACCAGTCCCAGAATGGCCAATCCTACCCAGATAAAATCAAATTTCTGCCGGGCATAAAACAGGGCAACACTTAAAGGGCCAATAAATTCAAAAGAGACTGCGATTCCAATCGGCAATCGATCAATTGCCAGATAAAACAGCATATTCATGCCAGCTAATGCCAAGCCATAGCTGATAATGGCTGGCCATCTGACCTGGCGGAAATTGATCTGCCAGACTTTAAAAATGAGCGCCAGAATCAATGCACCCAATAGCAGGCGCATCGCAGAAACGGTCAGGATCGGGAACTGGCCAAACAGATATTTGGCAAAGGAGCCGCTGCTCTGCATGCTGATCATCGCGATCAGCAGAATCAGCGGCGCTTGCACCATAGGTGCAATTTTAAGATTTGGCATGACTAAATTTGTTTCGATTTCTCGAAGAGCGGAAGAGCAACATCAGCTGAGTAAGGCTTAAAAATAAAAACCTTTAAGCAATAAAAAAACCACAGCCCGAAGACTGTGGCTTTTTAAAAACCTGAATTAGAACAATACGCGAACGCGGATTGTACCTTCAAGATTGTGTAAAGTATCGAGTGCTTCTTGAGATGCAGTTGCGTCTACATCCATCACCAGGTAACCCACATCGCCTTTGGTCATTAAAGTCTGACCAGAGATGTTGATGCCGTGTTCAGCAAACAGGTTGTTGATCTTAGACAGCACACCCGGAATGTTTTTGTGGATGTGAAGCAGACGGTGTTTGCCTTCAGTTAATGGAAGCGCGATTTCTGGGAAGTTCACTGCAGAAAGCGTCATACCTTTATCTGAATAAGCTACAAATTTCTCAGCAACTTCCAGACCGATGTTCGCCTGAGCTTCCATAGTAGAACCGCCCACGTGTGGAGTCAGGATCACATTTGGAATGTTACGTAATGGAGAAACGAATTCTTCACCGTTCGCTTTAGGCTCTTTAGGGAATACATCAACCGCAGCACCCGCAAGATGGCCAGATTTCAATGCTTCAGCCAGATCTTCGATCACCACACATGTACCACGTGCCGCATTGATGAAGATTGAGCCTTCTTTCATTTGCGCGAATTGTTCTTTGGTCATGAAATTACGTGTAGACGGAACATCAGGAACGTGAATAGAAACAACATCAGCATTTGCAAGAAGTTCGCCCATTGTGCCGACCTGACGTGCATTACCCAGTGGTAATTTAGTCACTGTGTCGAAATAGATCACTTTCATACCCAGGCTTTCAGCAAGGACAGAAAGTTGTGAACCAATTGAACCGTAACCAACGATACCTAAAGTCTTACCACGAGTTTCGAACGAACCTACAGCAGATTTGTTCCAGCCGCCTGCATGTGTATCTGTAGATTTTTCAGGTACACGGCGAAGCAGAAGAATCGCTTCAGCAAGTACAAGTTCAGCAACCGAACGTGTATTTGAATACGGTGCGTTGAATACCGGAATACCGCGACGCATTGCTGCATCCAGGTTCACCTGGTTAGTACCGATACAGAAACAACCTACCGCGATCAGTTTGTTCGCAGCTTCAAACACTTCTTCAGTGAGCTGAGTACGGGAACGGATACCAATGAAGTGTGCATCTTTAATCGCTTCTTTCAGTACTTCACCCTCAAGCGCTGTTTTGCGATAGTCGATATTGGTATATCCAGCTGCATTCAATGTGTCGATTGCGTTCTGGTGAACGCCTTCTAACAATAGAAAACGGATTTTATCTTTAGGTAGAGATAGATGTTGGCTCATTACGGCTCCGCTACAAAGGCCAAATTTAGTCGCCGTATAATAGCACAGGAATGGGGCGGTTATACATTTCCTTGATGACTACAATATCAGCTATTTTTGCAAGTGATAGTAGTGAAAATGATAGAACTGGTTGAATTAAACTATCATTTTCAAAGGTATATTGTCAAAATTGTCATTTTTTAAGGGAAAGCCCTAAAAATAGCTTATAATATTGCGCCATGCTGTTTAAGCTGCCAGTTTTGGTGCTTTAATCATCATGTTTCGCCTGCTTTGTATACAGGTTTTAATGCCTGAAAAATATACAAATAAACCGGCGAGGTCTCTCTTGTTTAATTCATGCTAGGTCTGCAAACGATGAATGCTCCAGTCGCTTTAACCCCAGAGTTATTGACCCAATTGACTGCAATTGTGGGTGAAAACCGTATTAAAACTGATGCGGACAGCCTCCAGAATTGGGGTCGTGATCATACCAAACACTTTGATCCAAACCCATCGGTCATCGTTTTCCCATCTTCGACTGAACAGGTTCAAGCAATTGTGAAGCTTGCCAATCAGTTCAATGTTGCAGTGACTCCATCAGGTGGTCGTACTGGTCTTTCTGCAGGTGCTGTCGCTGCGAATGGCGAGATTGTGGTAAGCATGGACAAGATGAACCAGATTCTGGAATTCTTCCCGGCAGACCGTATGGTGCGCGTACAGGCAGGTGTGGTGACTGAACAGTTGCAAAACTATGCTGAAGAGCAGGGCATGTATTACCCGGTTGATTTTGCCTCTTCTGGTTCAAGCCAGATCGGCGGGAACATCGGCACCAATGCTGGCGGGATTAAAGTGATCAAATACGGCATGACCCGTAACTGGGTGCTTGGCCTGACTGTGGTGACTGGTAAAGGTGATGTACTGCGTCTAAACAAAGGCATGATTAAGAACGCAACAGGTTATGCGTTACAACATCTGTTTATCGGTGGTGAAGGTACCTTAGGGTTAGTCACTGAAGCAGAAATCAAACTTGAGCGTCAGCCACACGACCTGCAAGTGCTGGTACTGGGCGTACCTGATTTTGATGCGATAATGCCAGTATTGCATGCCTTCCAGGCGAAAATCGACCTGACTGCATTCGAGTTCTTCGGTGAGCTGGCAATGCAAAAAGTACTGGCCAATGGTCACGTACAGCGTCCATTTGAAACTGAATGTCCATTCTATGTATTGCTTGAGTTTGAAGCGCCGTTTGAGCCGATTATGGACAAGGCGATGGAAATCTTCGAGCACTGTATGGAACAGGGCTGGGTGCTGGATGGCGTGATGAGCCAAAGTCTTGAGCAAGTACACAGCTTATGGCGTCTACGTGAAGACATCTCTGAGTCAATCGCTCCATTCATTCCATATAAAAATGACATCTCTGTACTAATCACTCACGTACCGGCATTCATTAAAGAAATCGATGCGATCGTGAATGAAAACTACCCAGACTTCGAAATCTGCTGGTTCGGTCATATCGGTGACGGTAACCTGCACTTGAATATCCTGAAACCGGCTGACCTGACCAAAGATGAATTCTTTGCGAAATGCCAAGTCGTGAACAAGTACGTATTTGATACGGTGAAAAAATACGATGGTTCAATCTCTGCGGAACATGGTGTAGGTATGACCAAGAAACCTTATCTTGAATACACCCGTTCAGCTGAAGAAATCGAATACATGAAAGCCTTGAAAAAAGTGTTCGATCCAAATGGCATCATGAACCCAGGCAAACTATTTGATCTTTAATCGGAATAGATTTACAAAAGCGCATCGAAAGGTGCGCTTTTTTTATTGCTCTGTAACTGGGCTTACAGAGTCTAAATAGCGTTAAGCTGAAAAGCCCGGCATGATAATTTCTGCATAATAAAGATAATCTGGGTTAAACAATATGTTACGGTTATTGGCGGTTACAATTTTAGGTCTGGGTGTGATGACATCAGGTTGTACAACCACCCAGAAAGTGATTGCAAAAGTGCAGTCTTCTTCGGATACACCTTTGGATCAGGTGCTTAAAATGAGGCCTGACCTGCGTGAAGAACTGGCAACAGTCGAGATACGTCAGTTCTTTAATCGTGTTGAGTCACCGACGGTTGGACAGGTAAAAGTGACTGAAACAGGTTTGATGGATGATTCGGTCAGATCGATTCAGACCATTTATCATTTTAGGAAAGAAGAGAAAAACTGGAAAATGCACAATACTGAAAAGCTCTATCAGTGTGTACGCGGTTCAAATACCAAAACTTTCCAGAAGGCAGTCTGTCCATAATAATGTTTGATCTTTAAACAAAACTTCGTTAAAAGCGTATCTTCAGGATGCGCTTTTTTGCTAAGAGAAATTATGGATCAATTCATAGATTATATTTCAAATAAATTGTTGACCTATGAGGGCTTCAGTGAGCCCCTAATGGATAAAAACGGAAATACTGATAAAAAGAGAATGGTAGTTCACGTATATACTTGGTTGAAACAATTTGATCCTGATGAACAAGAAAATTTAGGCAGAATTACAGCTAATCTTCTACAAAAAGCTTACATTGAAAAAAATTATGAACAGCAATTTATTGAGAAACAATTTGAAAATGAATTAATAAGAAGAGGAAACTTAATAGCTACTCCATTAACAATTCAGCGAAATGGAGAAAGTCAAAAAACTATGGTCGGTTTTTATAATAAGCTGGTGGAAGAAAAAGGTTTAGAATACGATACACAAAATTATTTGTATCTAGATGACTTCATGTTTAGTGGAGGACGAGTCTTTAATGATTTATCTAATTATATTCCTTTAATTAAAAGAAATATAACTATTATTGTTTTAGTTATTGGATGGCATACTTCCGGTCAATATTACCAAGCAAATGCACTTGGTAAAAAAATCGAAAAACATAATAAAGAAAATAATTTAAATATTGAGTTAAAGTGGCTATCTATTGAGAATTTAAGACTTGAAAATAGATTAATTTATAATAATAGATCTGATGTTCTGTGGCCAATGGAACAGACTTTAGATTTACCTGAGCTTATGACTAGAAAGATCCCAGGTTTTAAATATAGAACTGGTTTTATAGAGAGTAAAATTTTTGATAATCATAATGATAGAATTTTTCTAGAAAAAATCTGTCTTAAATATGGGTTCAAAATTATTGATAGATGTACTAATGTTCATAAGACTACAAGACCATTAGGAAATTCTAAATTTGATTATGGCTTTGGTGGATTAATATTTAATTATAGAAACTGCCCAAATAATACGCCTTTAATTTTTTGGTGGGGAAGTAATGATCCGCATCATTTTATGAGCCGACAATGGTATCCATTAATGCCAAGAAGAGTTTATTAAAAATGGATAAATTAGCTGAAAGAATTTATAACCCTAATAATGAAGATTTAGCTGTATTTAAAAAAACACATGAAGAGTGGGGGGGATATTCTAATATGGCTGCCGGTTTTCCTATTATTGTTAATAATACAATTATAAGATCATCGGAAGCATTGTATCAAGCTCTTAAGTTTACTGGTCATCCAGAAATACAAAGGAAGATTATTTCTGAAAAAAGTCCGATGACAGCGAAAATGGTTAGTAAGCCTTATAAAAGCCTTATCAGAGAGGATTTTGACATTATCAAAATTAAACTTATGAAATGGAGTGTAAGAGCTAAATTACTTTCTAATTATGATAAATTTAAAGCTTTATTATTAGATTCAAATAATAAAATCATTGTTGAAGAGTCAAGAAGAGATTCTTTTTGGGGTGCTAAAAGACAACCAGATGGAACGCTAGTTGGGGTGAATGTTCTTGGCAGAATTTTAATGGAACTAAGATATGAACTTCAAATAGGGAAGGACTTAGAGGTTTTAGGGCGATTAGATATTCCTCATTTTGATTTTTTAGGAAATCCTATTAACCCTATTTATAGAATAAATTTAAGTGAAGAGACACAGTCAAAAAATATTCAGAGTGATTTTTTTTATTGAAAATTTTTCTTAATATCTTAAAGTTTTTAATAAAAAGGCACACAGATTTTAAAAACAGACTCTGCTACACTTCGCTGAATTTTCTAATTCAAGCTCTTTTAAAGTTCTAAAAAGAGTAATTGAGTATTAACTCTTCCATGCAAAACGCCCAAACCCACAAACTGACCCGTGCCACACTGATGTTTCCTCTGGCACTGGTGCTGTTTGAATTCTCCGTCTATATCTGTAATGACCTGATCCAGCCGGCCATGTTGGCCATTACCCGTGATTTTGGTGTGAGCAGCTCTTGGGCACCATCTTCTATGTCCTTTTTCCTGTTAGGTGGGGCATTTGTTGCCGCAATTTTAGGACCCTTATCAGACCGTTTAGGCCGTAAAAAAGTCCTGCTCGGTGGCGTGGCATTTTTTGTAATCTGCTGTCTGGCAATTTTACTCACACCGAATATTCAAAGTTTTCTGTTCCTGCGCTTTTTACAAGGTTTTGGCTTGTCCTTTATTGCTGCTGTGGGTTATGCCGCGATTCAGGAAAGTTTTGAAGAACGCGATGCCATTAAAGTCATGGCACTTATGGCCAATGTCTCCTTGCTGGCACCCCTTTTAGGGCCAGTGGTCGGTGCCTTTATGATTGACCATGTCTCATGGCACTGGGGTTTTATCGGCATTGCCTGTCTGGCATTTCTGAGCTGGTTTGGACTGAAAGCGAAGATGCCGAATCCGAATATCAGTATTCCCAAACAGCCACTCGGCTATATTATCGATGACTTTAAACAGGTCCTGAAAAATAAGCGTTTTGTGATTATGACCATGGCATTGCCACTGGTGAGCTTGCCATTGATGTTATGGATTGCCTTATCTCCCGTGATTCTGGTTGAAGAACTAGGCTTGAGCAGCATGCAATATGGCCTGGCTCAGTTTCCGGTATTGGGTGGCCTGATTCTGGGCAATATCATTCTGCTAAAAATTATCGACAAGATGCCGCTCGGTAAAACAGTGATGCTGGGTGTGCCATTGATGTTGTTTGGAACCATTTTGCTTTTAGTGGGAATGCTGATTTCGGATTATTTTCTGCATTGCCTGATTATCGGTACCACTTGCATCAGTCTGGGTGAAGGGATCAGCTTCTCGGTATTGTACCGTTTTGCCCTGATGTCATCTGAAGTGTCTAAAGGCACGGTTGCGGCAATGGTATCTATCTTGATGATGCTGAGTTTCTTTACCGTAATTGAAGTAGTCAGAATTGCTTATGAAGCTTTTGATCTTTGGGCTTATTGCGGTGCCTCGTTTATTTTAATTGCGCTGTGGTTTGGCTTGCCGCGTATGCAGCTGAAACAGGTGATGCTGGAAAGAAAAGGGCGAGGGGAGTTTTAAAAGAATTCCTTTCTCTTAAATATTTAATCGAATGAAGCTATTTACTTTATGTGCCTCAAATACAAGTATTAAATGTTCTCTCTCCCTATGGGAGAGAGTGAGAGAGGGAAATATTAATAAAATAACCTCACCCTTGCGCAGCAGTGCTGCTCATCTCCTAAAAGGCGAGGGAACGTCCATGATTGATTTAATAATGATTAGAATCCAAAAGCTAAGCTTCAGCCGGCTGCTCCAACTTCTTTAATTTCATATCAAAAATAAATGGCCCAAACGGCAGAATCGAAGCGATCAAACCCAGTATAAACATACTCAGAGACCATTTCTGTTTTTCGCAGACTGCAAATAACACCACAAGAAAAAGCACGAAAAGAACGCCGTGACCCATACCGATATATTTCACCAGAATCGGGTTATCCATCATGTACTTAACCGGCATCGCAATAAATAACAGCAGCAGAAATGAAATACCTTCAAGCAATCCAACCAGACGTAAAGTTTTAATATTCACGCGCACTCACTCTTCTATGTTCTATTCAATCAGGCTTGAGTGTACCCAATCTGCCGATTTAAGCAAAATGAAATTTATAGAATAAAATGAATTATTTTAAATACTTATATCCTAGTGCTCCGCTTGGTTATTTGATTTCAACTGCCAGTAATTGCTGTCTTAGAGACAATAATTCAGGCAAGGTTTCCAGTAACAGACTGATCTGTTTAAGTACCAGCAGCAGGTGGGTGGAAATATGTTCCTGCTGACTCAGTTGCCGGATTTCTGCCAATTGGCCTTGAATGTCCTGCTGCGGTACATTTTCAGGATTTGACAGGGCATTAGTTAAAGTCTGCTGACAGGCAGAAAGCAGTTGCAGAATTTGCGGATCAGATACCTGTTCACGATGGCTACCCAATGCGGAAATATAACTGAGCTGACTGTGGCTATAAACCAGATAACGGAAGGCATTGCGAATCAGCACCGGATCTGGATTCGGTTCGGTACTTAGACTGGAAATCATATTGGAAAGGTCAATCTGGGCATTGTGGGCCAAACGACGTGCTGTCCGATAAGCAATGCTGTTATTTTTGCCATGCTGATATTGCTCCAGAATAGCCAGTAAATAGTTCAGCGTCGCTTGGGAGGATTTTTTGATATTGCTGGAAATATTACGGAAATTCCAATCCGGCCAGATACAACTGACCGCCAGCCAGGCAATCAGACAGCCAATTAGGGTATCGATAATTCTCGGCAGAATGACAGCATAGCCTGCGCCTTTCAGATTAAAAATCAGCAGTACCACCAAGGTTGCCATCAATGTGGCCATAGCATATTTCTTGGAGCGCAAATAGAAAAAACCGACACCGAAAATAACTGTGAGCAGCAATTGGCCTTCAATACTCGGCACAAAATACAGGATCGGAATTCCCAGGATGACGCCGAGCAATGTACCTAAAGTCCGCAGTTTTAAACGGCTTTTGGTAGCGAAATAACTGATCTGGCAGACAAACAGACTGGTCAGCAATATCCAGTAGCCATTTTTGGCAAAGGGTAATAGGGAAATGGCATAGCCAACCAGAAAGACCAAAGCGATCCGTACCGCATGACGAAACAGCGCCGATTGCGGTCCCAAATGGGGTTTTAATTTCAGCCAGAAATCCGCAGGTCCACGCAGATCATCATCAAACAGGCTGGAATCATCAAAATACTTTGGATAATCTGGACGGTAAATGGCTTGTCCATCCTGCAAATGTTGCAGCTGTTCATGCACACTCAGCAGATTGCTCAGAATGAGCTGTAAGTTTTTCACTTCAATATTCTGGGGGTGTTGCGCAATCCAGTCCTGCATAGAGGCTTCTAATGCTTTGAGTGCCAGTTGATGCTGTTCAGGAAGTTGATAAGTTTCATTACGCAATACGCAAGTAGCCAACTGCTGGCAGGCAAGCGCCTGCAAGTGAATATTTTTCTGAATCCGAAAGATCAGATCGGTACGGCTAAAATGCTGGTGAATCTGCTCGTAATGCAGATAGTTAGCAGTTGCCTGCTCATGAATATCCTGAGTCAGAAAATAAAGATTCAGCCAGTAAATAGTTTTATGATTTGGGCGCGAGGCTTTGAGTCGGGTCAGTAAAGAATCTTTGGTGCGGTTAAAGCTTTCAATGACTTGGGTATTTTTTAAGGAAAGTTCATAAAGCAGCGGTTCGACATTATTCTGATTATCGGGATCAAATAATTTGGCTTTGGTCGATAGCAGCTCTGCCATCTGTTGCAGGTTGATGGACAGATTTTCCTGAACCTGTAAAGTTGGACGAATCAGATAAAATAGGATAGAAGTCAGGCCATACCACAGCACACCAACTACAAAATACAGCGGCTGTTCGTACCAGTGCGCATATTCTCCCAAGCCAAACATGGTGTAAATGGACAGCAATACAGTGCCAAATGAAATGGTGGCATAACGCTGTCCCAAAGCCCCCATTAAGATAAATACGGCACTAGAAAGTGATAGCCAGAGTGCAAACCAGATTTTATAGGGATGCAGAAATTCCAGCATGCTACTGACCGCAAAAAACAGCAGCATGACCAGCCCCAGATTGCGTAGCCTTAAACTTAAACGGTCATCAAAATCGGTCAGGGCGGTGGCAATTGCCCCTAAAGTGACCGGAACAATCAAAGTCTCATAGCCGAGAAGCTTTAGACCAAAAGTCGTTCCTGAAAGCACAATGAACATCTGCAAACAGTAAGTCATCAAGGCACTGGACTGAAAAGGCAACAGGGCTTTTTTAAGTATGTGCTGAAGAGGATGCAATATGGAATCTGAGCTATTCACAAGAATATGATCCGTGGTATTTGACTGCCGGTTTTGAATGCAATTTAAGCGCCAATTTCAAAAGAAATATCTACTAAAAAACGGGCAAGAAGCCCGTTTTTGAATGCTAATAATCTGTAATAAATCAGATTACGCCACATGCAATACGTTCACCGCCACCGCCTAATGGCTGCGGTTCATCTGAATAGTTATCACCGCCTGCATGGACCATGATGGCACGACCTTGAACATCTGCCAGTTTCAGGCGTGGCGCAAGTAGAGTCACACGTGCTGTACCATCAGTGTTTACTTTAAGGGCTGGTAAATCACCCAGATGACCCGTCACGGGCGTGCCATGATGAGGTGCCTGATTCGGGTTGTAGTGACTGCCGGCAGCAAGTGCAGCACCTGGTTTGCCATCTTTTTCACCCGGTGCACATGAACCATTTTCATGAATGTGGAAACCACGCTCACCCGCAGGAAGCTGTTTCAGATTAGTACGAATCACCAGGCCAGCCGGACTGTCACTCAATAATACGGTACCAATCGATTCACCGACGCCCTGTGCAGAGACTGCATTCAGGGTCACGGCTTTAACATTTTCAGTCGAAGTAGAGGTTGAAGCGCAACCGGTAAAAAGTGCGGCACTGACTGCGCACAAAGCTGTAAGTTTAAACAATGAAGACATAATTATCACACCTTGATCTTTATTCTGCTTTTCGGAATCTATTGAAACAGAGCAAGACCAAAAGCACTATGGAAAATCAGTACTTAAATGTTTTAATTTGTTTAAGCCAGTCAGTCTTGTGATTTCGGTGTCTTGTTGCGGCGCAGACGGAATTTTTTCTTCGGTTCAACCTCATGCGCCATAGTGGCTTTAGGCATCATCAAAGGTTCATTCAGGTTGCTTTCATGTAGCCATTCACGCCAGATGGCCAGTAGTACGGCCAGAATCACCGGTCCAATAAAGACACCGACCAGACCAAAACTGGCAATGCCACCCAAGACACCAAACATGATCAACAGGAATGGAATTTGTGTTGCGCCTGAAATGACCAGTGGACGAATCACGTTATCCGCTGTACTCACAATACAGACACCCCAGACCATGACGCCAACGGCTTCAATAGTCTGTCCTTGCGAGAATAGCCATAGCGAAACTGCACCATAAGCAACCGGAGGGCCAAAAGGAATTAAGGCAAAAATAAAGGTGATAATGGTCAGTACCATCGGGTTCGGTACGCCAGCTACAAAGTAGCTGATACCTGCCAGCAAAGACTGGGCAATCGCTGTTAAGCCTACCCCATAGACCACCGCACGTGTGGTATCTGAAATTGTCGCCAGATAATGGTGAATACGTGGACCGACTACCATCTCAAAGGCTTTACGCACCTGATTCAGAATGGTATGTCCATCACGGTAGAAGAAGAATAACGACAGCACAGCAAAACACAGCTTGAAGACGTTTTTACTGATTTCATTCAGTACGACTTTACCATAATTCAGATGACCCTGAATCCAGGCTGAAATGGTCTGTGCAATACTGTTTGGATCGGCATTTATCTCATTCAGGGTGCGGGTAATTTCCTTACCTACAAGTGGCAGGCCGCGAATAAAATCTGGAACGCTGAGATGACCTGAGAATACCTGTTTCTGCAATTCAAAATACAGGTTCCGGCCTTCGTGTTGCAGCATAAAAATGGCAAAGATAAAAGGCAAACCAAATACCAGAATCACACCCAGAATCATAATGGTCGCACTCAGTGTCGGCCGATTGCCACTCATTCTTAAGATCGACTGATACAGCGGCCAGGTCATGTACGCAATAATGGCTGCCCAAACTACAGGAATGATGAAATACTTGAGTATGTGAAAACTCAAAAAAATCAGAATGAAAAATAGTCCAAATAATAAGACTTTTTGTAGTGTAGGCGCGTACTGTTGCACTGAATTTAGAAGCTCATTTTTTTAGGTCGTGTCAGGCATATTAACTGAAAAAAAAGCGATCGAAAACGATAGTGCAGGAAGTAGTACGATTATTTTCCCAAGAATAAAAAGAAGAGGCTAAAAATAACAGAACTAGAACCATTGGCTTGGATCGTCAATAATGGCATTCAATAAAGGTTGCCATTGATCCTGTAATTCACGGTACATCTTCTGCTGTTTATCAAAAATAGACAGGCCTTGCATGGCCAGTCGGCTATAGGGTGCACGTTCAGAAATCCAGGTAACCGGTTGCTGATCAATTTTATTAAAGAATTGCTGAATGTCCTGATTACTGGCTGCATTAGGTTTGGTGCGGTTAGCGAGGAGCAGAATTTCAACCTTGCCTTTACGGATACGTTTAATATCCTGCAAATGTTTGAGAAAACGGCGCGTAGAATCAATATCAAAAAAAGAAGGCTGCAGCGGGATAATGATGGCATCCGCTTCACTAATTAGCTGTTCGGCATGATCTTCAGTCAGCGCTCCGGGTGCATCGATAATCAGATATTCCAAGTTTTTAGGCGCATCCCCAATCGATTTGGCATTCCGCCAGTCCAGACTCTGAATCGGCGCGGCATCTTTTGGGCGATGTTTCAGCCATTGCAAGGTCGATTTCTGGCTGTCCGCATCAGCCAGAGCAACTTTATAACCCTTTTGTGCCAGGGCAGCTGCCAGGCTAATCGCAGTAATGGTTTTACCACAGCCACCTTTCTGATTTGCAACTAAAATAGTTTTCATGACCCGGGATGATTTAATTCTGCTCCCGCCTAGCATATCATTCTTTGCAGGCTTACTGGATGGCAGACCCTTTCAACTTCAGTCGAAGGTAGGCAGCAAAATAAAGCAGATTAGGAAGATTGAATGTCCATTGGAATGGCTATGCTGATTGGTGCCTGTATTGGAGTGGTTTTAACTACCCTGATTCTGGGCCAGACGCGAAATGGTCGAATTAAAGCAGAATATGAACAATATATTGCCGAGCTGGAGCTGGAACATCAGCAAGCTTTAGTCGCTGCACAAAAACGCAGTGTAAATACCAGTCGCGCGGTACTCAAAGGCAAAATGGCCGAGCAGTTGGCACCGATCATGCCAGAGTTTCAATATCTACCTAGTGATGCCAAATTTTTAGGCGATCCGGTGGATTATGTAGTCTTTGATGGTTATACCGATTTTCGTGATGGTGAAGGACTGGCAGAAGATATTGAAGTGGTTTTGATTGATATTAAAAGTGGTGGTGCACGTCTGACCAAAGGCCAGATGGCAATTGCTCAAGCCATTCAGGAAGGACGGGTACGTTTTGAGACCATCCGGATTGATTTTGAAGACTGAAGGACAGCAAGCTTCAACGCTACACTATGGATAAACTGATTATTGCCGCAGCACTGTTTGCGCTTGGACTATGGATCTGGTCGGAATACTTTCGGGCGATCCCGAATCTGGAGCAGGCCGGGGTACTCAAAAATTTTCAGGTAGAATCGATTGAGCCGCATCAGGCTGAATATCGCGTACTGGCTAAACAGTATTATGGGCCTGAGCGCCGTACCATTCATCCAGCCAGTCCGGTGGTGGGAAGTTTTAATGATCTGGCCTATGTCAGTAATATTGATCTGTTACTAGCAGTACCGGAAGTATCCAGTGCTGTATTTAAACCATTCAAGCTTGAGCAGGACAGGCGTTGTTTTAATATGACCGCTACAGACGCACAAGCCAATCCTGCGAACATTCAACCTCATTTGCTGAACCTGGGTGTGATTGCCGCCAGCGAAGCTGTTGCCAATAAGGTTCGCCGTTTAAAAGCAGATCAGCGGATCTGGCTGCAAGGTGACTGGGTACAGGTCAAATTAGCGACCAGCCAGCAAGAATTTCAGGTTGGAAAAAGCAATCCAAAATCAGCCCAATGCCGCCTGTTTAGAATAACTGATTTAAAAGTGCTGGATTAAAGCGGTTTATGCGCTCTAGCTAACAGCATACGCTGGCCAATCTTTGGAATACCTTCTGCATCGATATAATGAACTTCATCCAGTTCAAACCCAGCCTCTAAAAGAGCGGTTTCAATATCCCGGTTAAGATGACAGCCATCTGCCACTTTCTTCTGAATCGGGGTGAGTAAATGCTGTAAGCGCTGAATGTTGAGATGCTCTCGGTTTAACACATGCTCAACCAGATGAAAATGGCCGCCTGGCTTCAGAACCCGGTAAATTTCATGCAGACTTTGATGCAGATCCGGAATACTGCATAAGGTCCAGGTTGATACGATATTTTCCAGACTATTTTCTGCGAAAGGCAGGGCTTCTGCACGAGACTGAATCTGTTCGACCGCAAAAGGACTTTGACTGATACGCTGCTCAGCCAGTTTAAAAATGTCCGAGTTAGGTTCCAGTGCATAGACTTTATCGACGGCCTGATAAAAAGGCAGATTCAATCCTGTACCAAAGCCAATTTCCAGGACTTCACCTGTAATAGGCAATAATAATTCGCGGCGTAAATCCATCAGGGATGGGGTCTGCATGACCTGATTTAGCAAATGTGGAAAAATATGTTGTTGATAGAATTTATACAGCATGGTCGCATTCAAATGATTCTTAGACAGGCTTAGATTAACCGAAAATAATCAGATTAGCTAAAGCCCTCCGCTCACCAAAATTGATCAACTTGTTACTAATTTCAACTATTTATTCATTAAAAAAATCGTACTATCAAGCAAGATATTCTTGAAAAGATTTGATGGAATAAAGACAGAATTATGTTCAAATATCTTCGATACTATGCTTTGGCGGCCAGTCTTTTACTACCGCTTTATGGTCACACTTCTGTAGACCATAATGTTGCCAAAGGACTGCCACCGATGGCCAAAGATCAATCCATTTCAGTCTTGCAGCCGTTTAAAGGCGATTTCCGCATTCTGGGATCAAAAATTTATACTGACGACGAGCAGGCCAAGTTCTCTCCGATCGATTATGCGGTGAGTTGGGGTCTTTTTGCGCAACCTGAAATTGCCCGCCACATTACGGTCAATCAGTATAACCGTTACCTGAACTGGAAAATGGATCGCGTGCCAGTGCCTATTGAACAGGCTAAACAGATGGTATCCAATATGCACATCATCCCTGCCAATCCACAAATTGCCAAAGCAATTAAACAGGTAAAACGGGGTGACCTGGTGCGTTTGCAAGGGGAACTGGTGGAAGTACGTGATAAAGACCTCGTCTGGAAATCCTCTTTAACTCCAACCGATACCGGTGATGGCGCTTGTGAAGTGTTTCGGGTCAGCTCAATCAAGTGGATTGAGAAAGTGGGTAAAGGTTAAAACTGGAAAACTTATGGCTTTCTGAAAGGTGTGCTCGGGTGATTCTGAGTGGTTTGGCTTTCTTGATATTTAATTTATTTTAAACCTATAGTTTTTCATTTTTAAAGTGAACTACTTCTTCCAAAAAATAATTTTAATCTTAAATATGAATGTCATTTTGTTCTGTTATTTTGATATAAAAAACCGCCAGAAATAGGCGGTTTTTTATTTTAAAGACATGCTTATTTGGCAACCAGTGCTTCACTTTCAAAGGCAATGCCATCCCAGCCATTTTGCATGAACTGGCGGATATTCTGGTGATCCGTTGCTTCTGGTGTGGCCAGTACAGCCGCATAGTGTTCTGCAAACAGGCTCAAGGTTTGTGCCTGATCCAAACCATTCAGTTTGGCAAATGAAAATACTTTGGCACTGCCTTGGTTTTCAGTGGCAGCATTAGCCTGTTGACCATTTTTAAAAGCAGTTGGTGTATGAGCATAGCGCGCATCGATATATGCAATTACATCTGCAAATTTAGCTTCGCCCGCAGCCAATTGAACCAGTAATTCCTGAGCCATGTGGATTCCCTCTAGACTTAAATCAATTTGAATGGCGTCGAATATACCAATTTTTTGGCAAAGATCCATGTTCATTCTGCAATTTTAGGTGCATGATGTTATTCATTATTCTCGTCCCACATGGTGGCTGAGAAAAGGTTTAAGATCGAATAAAGACGGAGTAGACATGAACTGGCTTTTGGTGGCAATGGGCGGCGCGATCGGGGCAACACTGCGTTATGGAGCAGGAATGTTGATTGCCAAGCCACAGATGCTATTTCCGTGGCCGACCTGGTGGACCAATATTATAGGCTGTCTGTGTGCCGGGATTTTCTTTGCCCTTAGCCAGAAATACAGTTTCCTGCAAACTGAAGCACGGCTATTTTTGATGGTAGGCATCTTGGGCGGCTTTACGACTTTTTCCAGTTTTGGCCTAGAAACTTTTCAGCTGCTTAAGCAGGGTGCAGTCACGATTGCCCTCAGTTATGTGATCTCTAGTGTGATTGTCGGAGTATTGATGCTGGGTGTGGGCTTCTATTTAACTCAGCTGGCTTTAGCGCAGGCATAAAAAAGTCAGGAAATTGGAGGTAATTTCCTGACATAAACCGCGATTTAAATTGAGAGTAAAAATCGGAGGTTTTAAGTTTAACCACGTTTAAAACGGGCAAAACGTTTGTTAAAGCTCGCTACGCGACCTTCATTAATGGTTTGACGTTGCTCACCGGTATAAAACGGATGTGAAGCACTCGAAATATCCAGGGTGACATAAGGATAGGTCTTACCTTCATATTCCTTGGTCTGGCTAGAAGTCATGGTGCTGCCAATCACGAAGTAGGCATCAGCATTGGTGTCATGAAATAAAACTTCTCGATATTCGGGATGAATGTCTGGACGCATCGTAATATTCCTCTTGTAATTTAAGAGTAATGTTATAATGTAACATTTGATATTTCAAGTGAAGTAGGGTTACAGCTTGTAAGCTTATTACTTCAACTTAACTGCGACTTGGCACGATTTCTTCAAATACATCACTCAAATCATCATGTACTTTCAAATGAATCAAGTTCCAGTATTGTCCGGAAATAGTACGGTTCACCATCAGGGTATCTGGCGACGGTTTGAATACATCCCAATATTTCAGAGAAGGTTTGAGCAATTCCATTCCATCATGATGTGCTGAGTTTTTAGCAAAATCATAATTAGTGGTTAAAGGACGCATCAGCACTTCTAGCCATTGTTCATACAGATCGGCCGGGAATTTTCCGGTTTCTGTCAGGGTATGCAAGGCATCCAGTTGCTGTTCAATGGTCGAAATATCCTTGTCACGGGCTGCATGGATCAACTCTTTGAAATGAGTAATGATCTCGGTAGAAAGCGTTTTAACACCGCCGTAATCGTAAATAATCACCGAGCCATCTTCACGGAAGGCAAAGTTCCCTGGATGCGGATCACAATGGAAACGTTTCAGATAGAAAATTTCCTGACCAATCGCACGGAATAAACGGCGGCCTAGGGCATTACGGGTTTCTAGCGGCCATTGGCTGGCTGTTTCCATACTTTCACCCTGTTCCAAGCTTAGGGTCAGAATATGGCGGGAAGAATATTCACTAAATACTTTCGGAATCACAATTTGGTGATCGAGCGATTCATGAAAGGCACGTGCCACTTCCAGATTCTGAGCTTCAATTTCATAATTGAGTTCATTGTCCAGACTATGCTGGATTTCCTTGAATAGCTGATCCTGCAATTTGCGGTCAATTTTTAGTACACCCATCAAACGCAAGGCCAGACGAACCTGTTTCAGGTCACTTTCACAGGCTTCTTCCACTCCCGGATATTGCACCTTGACCACAACCTGCTGACCATCGGGTAGCGTCGCTTTATGCACCTGTCCGATCGAGGCTGCGGCAAAAGGCTGCTCATCAAACTGCTGGAATAGGTCCTGCAAAGATTTACCTAATTCTTTTTCAACCTGTGACTGAATCTCTTTAAATGGCATCGGGGGAGCCTGACGCTGCAATTTGGAAATGGCTCGAGCAACTTCAGGCGGGAAAATATCTTTATATTGTGAGGCAATCTGGCCGACTTTCATCACCGCACCTTTCATTTCCCCCAAGGTATCAGCAATCTGTACTCCAATATCCTGAAATAATTTACTGCGTGCAGCATTTTTCTGCTCTTCATCCGCAGTTAAATTTTTAATCGAATTGGATAGGGTTTTACTTGCAATACTTGCGGTCATTCCAGCCAATTTCATAAAGCGGCGACCAGGCGTTCGAGCCGTTTTTGCCATGCGAGATTCCTCAAAATCACCATTTTTATGGGTGTATTTGATCATAGGTGACAAACTATAAATTGCCTATATTTAATTGTAGATGTTATGTTGCAAAGCTTCTCAAAGTATTCATATTTGCTTGATATTGTTCATTTGATTTATGCAATTTTTAAACCAACTCGGCGTATGTACGGCAGTTTTTAAATCAATTATTTAATTATTCTGGAGAGAGCAAAGCATGATTTTTAAGTGCCTTTCCATGATGAAAGTCTTAAAATAATCGCATCTCAAGATCAAGAAATTTCAATGAAAGTCTATCGATATTTTACTGGTAAAGATGATGTGAATTTTTGTGCCCGTGTGACCAAGGCACTCAATGAAGGCTATGAACTTTATGGTGCACCGACCATGACCTTTAATGGAATAGATGTCATTGTCGGGCAAGTGGTGATTAAGGAAGTGGCGGATGAGTCGGAAATTCCACAGGGATTAAAAGATGCATTAAATCAGTAATTCAATGCATCTTTTTAAATAATAAGAGAATTAGGCACGCTGGCTTAAACGTTTGTTATTGCCATAAAGTCGTGCCAGCAATAAAACACAGGCCACGCTTAGACCGACAATCAGTCCGACCCAGACGCCTGCCGCACCCATATCTCCAAAACGGGATAGATAAACCCCTACAGGAAAGGCAATCACCCAATAGGCAATCATGGTGATCCACATGGGACCTTTGGTATCCTGCATGCCGCGTAAGCAACCTGCAGCACTGATCTGCCAGGCATCCATCAGCTGATAGGCCACAGCAAAGAGCACCAGATAAAGCGCAATCTGGGTCACCATAGGATCAGAGGTATAAAGCGCTACGATTTCACTACGGAACACCCAGAGTAATAACATGATGAGCAGAGCCAAAATCGTCGCGGTCATCAGACCTAAGCTTTGCACTCTACGCATGGCATCCCAGTTCTGTTCACCATAATAAGTTCCCACCCGAATGGTTAGTGCAATGGCGAGAGACATCGGAATCATGAACAGCTGTGAGGTAACAGAAATAGCAATCTGGTGAGCGGCCACAATGGTTTCACCCAATGGGCTCAAGACTATCGCTGCGGTACTAAAAATACTCACTTCAAAGAAAATTGCCAGTCCGATCGGAAAGCCCAGCTTTAAAATCCGTTTCAGCCAATATCCGTTCAGCTTTTCCCAGTGACTAAATGGCTGACTACTTTGATAAACCCGATTTTTAAAAATATACAGCGCCAAGCTGAATACCATTAACCATTGCAGAATTGCTGTGGCAAAACCACAACCGGCACTGCCCAGTGCCGGAATAGGGCCAACTCCATACATAAAAATGAAGTTTAATGGAACCAAAAGCAGTAGCGCCATGAGGCTAATAGCAGTGACCGGACGTGGATAACCAATGGCTTCAGAATAACCACGTAAAGCCGCATACATGGTCACAGCAGGCATACCAAAGCCGATGGCATGTAGGAACAGACCAGCCTTAGGTTGCAAGCTTTCTGGGACACCTAGTAAAGGTAAAGAGAGGGGCAAAACTTGTAAAACCAGACCCGCAATCACCCCAAGGATGAATGCGACCCATAATGATTGTCGCGCAATTGTGGCAATTTTCTCAGGTGTACGTGCACCTTTAGCTTCAGCGACTAGAGGCGTGGTGGCGATCATGATGCCACTGAAGAGTAGCATGACTGGAATCCAGAGGCCGACACCAACCGCAATCGCTGCCAGATCAGTTGGTGAGAGACGCCCGGCCATAATGGTATCAATCAGGCCCAAACCTGCCTGGGAGAATTGTGTGACCAGAATGGGCAACATCAGATGGAACAGCTGTTTTAATTCATAACGACGGGTTGTGGCTGTCAAAACATTCGACACAAAAATTACTCATTAGTGATCATGTGCTTAGAGATAAGGTTTAGCGTTGTAAAGTGAGAAGCACACCAATAAAAATCACCACGCCACCTAAAAGACGTTGCCAGTTCACCGGCATTTTTTCATTGCCCAGCAGACCAAACTGATCGACGATCATGGACATCACCATCTGACCAAAAATAATCATTCCAGTCAGTGTCAGGAAGCCCATTTTGGGAGCAGCATAAATGCTCATGCTAATTGCATAAACACCCAAAAATCCACCTAACCAGAGATACCAGGGAACTGCCATCAGCTCCTGTAAGCCTGGTTTGGGATGTGACTGAAATAGCACGATGCCGGCAAGCACTATTGTACCAATCAAAAAGGAAAAAAATGCAGCTTGAATAGGAGAATATAAATATTCTTTTAACTGGGTATTAATAGCCGTCTGTAAGGTCAGCAAGACCCCGATTGCAAAGACCAAAGGCAGTAAAATGAGGAGCTGGGAAGATATTTTCATAATTTTAACTATCTAATTCTATTTAAATTTTTAGGCATTAGGCGATGGCGATTTTAATTTTAGCAGTGTTGTTGCCGAGTCATGTTAAAATTACGCTAGATCTTGTAGTTGTTTTTGAGTAGTTCTTTGGCTGAATTGAATCCTGCACTTATTCCCTTATCCCTGTATATTCATATGCCGTGGTGTGTACGTAAATGTCCGTATTGTGACTTTAACTCGCATGCCGTGCCTGATGGGGAGTTGTCTCTCGAGCTGGAGCGGGAATATCTGCATGCGCTGGTAGAGGACTTTAAAACTCAGGTTGATTTTGCCCAAGGCCGTTCGATTCATAGTGTATTTATCGGAGGGGGAACGCCATCACTGATCTCTGCTGCAGGTTATCAGTGGCTGTTTACCGAACTGAAAGCACTGATTCCTTTTGAAGAGAATTGTGAAATCACACTGGAAGCCAATCCAGGTACGGTGGAGCATGATCCATTTGCTGGCTATTTAGCAGCTGGTATTAATCGTCTTTCTATTGGCGTGCAAAGTTTTAATACCGAGCATCTGAAAAAGCTGGGCCGAATCCATAGCAATGAAGATGCGATCTCGGCGATTGGCCTGGCGCGTGATGCTGGTTTTCAACGGATTAATGTGGATTTGATGCATGGCTTACCTGAACAGACACTAGAGCAGGCACTCAATGACCTGAAACTGGCAGTCGAGAATGGTGCTACGCATATTTCCTGGTATCAGTTAACTATTGAGCCGAATACTGTGTTTTTCCGTACTCAGCCGATTTTACCGGTCGATGAAGTACTGGAAGAGATTCAGGAACAGGGCGAGGCTTATTTAAAAGCCAATGGCTTTATCAATTATGAAGTCTCTGCCTGGCGTGAAGAATTACCATCGGCACATAACCTGAATTACTGGCAATTTGGTGATTATCTGGCCATTGGAGCAGGGGCGCATGGCAAAGTGACTCAACCGGATGGTGTTTACCGTTTCCAGAAAACCCGTTTGCCCAAAGACTATTTAGCCAAAGTGCCAGCAGAACATTTGCAGTTTAAGCGCATCGAAGCGGCAGATATGCCGTTTGAATTTATGATGAATGCCTTACGTTTAAATGAGGGTGTGGAAGCGAAGCTTTATCTTGAGCGAACAGGCTATAGTCTGGATACACTGGATGAATTGCTGACTTCATTGCGCCAACGTCAATTAATGGTAGAAGATACAGAACGTCTGGCATGTACTGAGCAAGGTCACATCTTTTTAAACTCTGTGCTGGAAGAGTTTCTTTAATTGCCTAATCTATCCGAATAATTAATCCAGTTTAAAAAGAAAAAGCCCGATGAGTTACATCGGGCTTTTTCTTCTCTCTCCACTATGCATTTAAGCCATTCGGATTAACGATACTTAGGTGGCAACTTGTGATGCGGGCCATTGTGATGATTTTTGTTGAAGAAGCCCTTATGGTCTTTCTTGCCAAATTTATCATGACGATCATGCTGGTTAAAATGCGCTTTAGGAGGTGCTTTATGGAAACCCCCTTTATGCGGCATTGGTTTCTTATCAAAATGATGCGCTGATGGCGTTGGATGACGATGATCCGGTCCAGGAGCCGCCATTGCTGACATGGTAGCTGTTGTTGCGATCAAGCCAATCATTAAAGAAGAAACTAGTTTTTTCATGATCATACTCATATTTATTCAATGAGTTCATCATAGGAGTCAGTGATGTAGGGAAAATGGAGCTATAGACAAGACTTTTGTAAATTCTAGGATTTCTTTAAACTTTTTATTTAAGTAATTAATAAATAATATTTTTAATTAAAACTTCTATATTTTTATGGGCAATTTTTGATTTTAAAATCATCAAAATTCTTCTCAGTTTCTTCATGTTTTAACCTGAATAAATTTAGATGAAGAAATTTAGGACAAGATGATGAATGAAAAGCGAATATTTTTAATTATCTTTAAAATTTAATTAATTGATCTAGAAACTAAAATTAGCCAATTTAAGGTACAAAAAAAGCACTCTAATGAGTGCTTTTTTTCATCTTCGCAATATTAGATTGCAGTGATGTTAGTCGCTGTAGGACCTTTTTGGCCTTGAGCTACGCTGAAAGAAACCTTTTGGCCTTCAGCTAAAGTTTTGAAACCTGAACCTTGGATTTCGCTGAAGTGAGCGAAAACATCTGGACCATTGTCTTGTTGAATGAAGCCAAAACCTTTAGTTTCGTTGAACCACTTTACTGTACCGGTAACTGTGTTAGACATAATATAACCTATTGAATCTTATGGATTTATAGTCAAAATTTCAGATGACTAGCTGTAACTTTGAAAAATAAAAAGGATGGAGCTTATTGATCTTTAAAACGAAGGTTTATGACTAAAACTGCGATACTTAAAAGAAGACTAACCAAAACAAGAATTTTTCTAGTTATCGCCATCATACCCTGTATTTATAGATATTCAAGTAAATTATATGGATTATTTAATAGACGTCTGAAAATTATAGATATAAATTTGTGTAGTTTGTGTACGCAGCAGATTTTTCTTTGTATCCAGTCATCATTTTGACATATGAAAAAGAGCGCCGTAGCGCTCTTTTTAAAGCTAAAACCTAAACTTTTGACTTAGTAATCAAAACTGAAGTGTTCTGCTGCCAGTGAAGTCATGGTTTTGGATGGATTCACCATTGCTTCAGCATGGCCTTGGGCACGTGGCAATAAACGCTCAAAGTAGAAATCAGCAGTTTTAATTTTCGCTTTGTAGAACTCTGGAACTTCTGCACCATCACCAGCAACCAGTTTCGCTGAAGCCACTGCAGCTTGTTGTGCCCAGAAGTAAGCCATCATTACATAGCCTGAGAACATCAGGAAGTCCACAGAAGCAGAGGATACGATGTCACGGTCTTTACGTGCTGCCAGCATGATACGTACAGTTAACGCATTCCACTGTGCACATAGCTTGGTCAGGTCCCAGGCAAAACGGCGCATGTATTTATTGCGTGCATGCTGTCCACAGAATTTCAGAATTTCAGCGGTGTAATCACGAATCACTTTACCTTTAGAGGTTAGCAGGACCTTACGACCAATCAGGTCAAGTGCCTGAACGCCAGTCGTTCCTTCGTACAGGGTAGAGATACGTGAATCACGAACGATTTGCTCCATGCCCCATTCTTTGATGTAACCATGACCACCAAATACTTGCATACCGTGGTTCGCTGCTTCATAACCCATTTCAGTCAGGAAGCCTTTCAGAATAGGGGTATAGAAACCTAAGTGATCATCCTGCTGTTCAAATTCAGCAGTATCACCACGCAGCAGAGCATCATTCATGTTATCTGCGATTTGTGCAGCATGATAGATCATGGCACGACCACCTTCAGCAATCGCTTTCTGGGTCAACAGCATACGGCGTACATCAGCATGGTGGATAATCGCATCCGCCACTTTTTCTGGATCTTTTTTACCAGACAGGGCACGCATCGACATACGTTCTTTGGCATATGGCAATGCACCCTGGAACGATAGTTCTGCATGACAGATACCTTGGATTGCGGTACCAATACGCGCGGTATTCATGAAGGTAAACATGGCATGCAAGCCTTTGTTTGGCTCGCCAATTAAATAACCTACTGCATTGTCAAAGTTTAGTACCGCTGTTGCAGAGGCACGGATCCCCATTTTGTGTTCAATCGAACCACAGTTCACCGCATTGCGTTCACCAATACCGCCATCTTCAGTGGCAATAAATTTCGGTACGATGAACAGGGAAATGCCTTTAGTGCCTTGTGGCGCATCTGGAAGACGTGCCAAAACGATGTGCACGATATTTTCAGTTAAATCGTGTTCACCCGCAGAAATGAAGATTTTAGTGCCAGAAATCGCATAAGTACCATCAGCTTGCGGTTCTGCTTTAGTTTTTACCTGACCCAGGTCGGTACCACATTGTGGCTCAGTCAGACACATGGTTCCTGACCAGGTACCTGCAACCAAATGCGGTAGATAGGTGTTTTTCTGCTCGTCAGTACCATACTGGATGATGGTATTGATACAGCCCACGCTCAAACCTGGATACATCTGGAAAGACCAGTTTGCTGTACCCATCATTTCGGATTTGATCAGGTTTAAAGACATCGGCAGGTTTTGACCGCCAAATTCTTCAGGATAAGACAGACCTTGCCAGCCACCTTGTACGAACTGATCATAAGCTTCCTTGAAGCCTTTAGGTGTGCGTACTTCGCCATTTTCAAAATGACAGCCTTCTGCATCGCCGGTCTGGTTCAGTGGAGAAAGTACATTTTCACAGAAATCTGCCGCACCTTCTAGAATCATGTCTACCGTATCTGCATCGGCATATTCGCCATTTGACAGTTTTTGGTAATGTGCAGGGTAATCAAGCACTTCATTCATTAAGAAGCGAATATCACGTAAAGGAGCTTTATATGCTGGCATGCGTTTAATCCTGATTAAAATAGTTTTGGATTATCTGTATCGATTCTATGATTATTCACATTGGGGATAAAAAAACATTGATAAAGACAACAAATAAAAATGTCAGAAAAGCGAATCGAGAAGATCAGACAAGTTTAAAGATTAAATAACGGAACTCTCCATCTTTAAATAAGGCACTTATATTGAAAAATGCTTATCTGTCTGGACTTTAATCAATATTTAGGGAGATTGTCTAGGGGTATTTTTGTATGAATTGTACACGAATGTTAGGGGCTAATCATTGGATAAATCATGTCATTAAATCCAATTTAATTTTATTATTTTTAATGAAAGGAAAAGAGTGAACGGATTAATGGCTAACCCGTTCATCTCAAAAATATTCAGAATTAAAGAAAATCTTTCAGCTCAGGTTTTACTCCGTTCCAGATATAAAAAGATTCAATGGCCTGACCGACTAGCATGCCGAAACCTTCAGAGGTAGGGACGCCACGGGCTTTGGCTTGATCTAAGAACGTGGACGGTTTGCCATAGGCCATTTCATAGGCATGTTTAAACTGTAGAGCTTCAGGTAGTACCAGCGCATCACCGCTAAGACTGGCAGAAGTCGCATTAATCACGATATCAAACTCACCAGCTAAATCAGTTAAGGCAATGGCTTGTAACTCCGCTTGAGGCACAGCGTCTTTTAGATCGGCAACCAGTTGTTCTGCACGTGACAAAGTACGGTTAGCAATAACAATCTTCTTCACACTAGCCTGTACCAATGGATAGATCACGCCGCGGGTCGCGCCACCAGCACCAATAATCAGGATATCGGTATTTTCCAGAGTCCAGTCAAGAGCACGAATAGCCTCGACTAAGCCTTGTCCATCAGTATTGTCACCATGCAGAATGCCATCTTTCATCCATAGGGTATTCACGGCTTTGGCGATTTTGGCGCGTTCGGTAAGGACCTGGCACTGGGCAAAGGCCTGTTCTTTGAAGGGCACAGTCACATTCATGCCAATACCGCCCTGAGCAAAAAATTCCTGGATATTGGCTGTGAAACCATCCAGAGGGGCAAGGCGTTTGGTATAGGTCAGATTGACCCCGGTTTTGGCAGCGAAAGCCTGATGCAGTTCAGGAGAGCGTGATTGTTCGATGGGGTTGCCAATGACGGCAAATTGCTTGCTCATTTCACCATGTCCATGTGCGGAAATGGCCATTAATATACGTGAAAATGCAGGAGGGCTAAAGCCTGTCAGCAGTGAAAAGCAGGCTAAAGATTAAAGGTTTAGGAACTGCAAATCTCAATAATATGTTCGACAAAAAGCAAGGCCATACTAAATAAGGTTCCGGCAATCGTGAGAACACTCACAGAAATGGCAACTACATCTAGAATCAGGTTATGACTGATGACAGCGGTACTAATCGCACTAATACCAAGCGCCAGAAATAGCCAAAAGGCCAACGTAGCAGGATTAAGGTGAAGCTTAAACATTGTTATTTTTACCTAGCAGAATTTATCTTTATCAGAGTCAAGATCAAGGAGTAGATCCTGAAATATCTTTCTGAGTTGCAGTATAGAGGATTTATCCATTAAAAAAGCCCTCGATCTGAGGGCAATTTGTATTTAAATATTTTGATTGCTTTATTTTGTTTTTAATTCTGTTAACCAGTCATGTGGTTTAAGGTAGTAATCAGTCAAGCGTTTTTCTGGTGATCCTTCGGCCCATTCCGGACGGTATAACCAGCCGGTAAGAGGTGGCAGGCTGACTAGAATTGATTCAATCCGGCCACCCGTCTGCAGGCCAAATAGTGTGCCCCGGTCATATACCAGATTGTATTCCACATAACGGCCACGACGATACAGCTGGAAATCACGTTGTGCTTCAGTATAAGACTTGTCTTGGTTACGCTGGAAAATTGGCAGAATGGCCTCTAAATAGCCATTGCCTACAGCCTGCATATACTGAAAACAGGTTTCAAAATCCCATTGATTCAGGTCATCAAAGAATAGACCGCCGACACCGCGCTGCTCATCACGATGTTTTAGATAGAAATAATCATCACACCATTTTTTATGTTCTGGATAAACCTCTTCGCCAAAAGGCGCACAGAGATCATGCGCTGTCTGGTGCCATGACAGCACATCTTCATCATTTGGATAGAAAGGGGTGAGGTCAAAACCGCCACCAAACCACCAGATTGGATCCTGACCTTCTTTTTCCGCCACAAATAAACGTACATTGGCATGTGAGGTCGGGACGTTCGGATTTTTAGGATGGATAACTAAAGATACACCCATGGCTTGGGCTTTAGCTCCGGCTATATTCGGATGGCGTTCAGTGGCAGAAGCGGGCAGTTTGGAAATATTGATGTGAGAGAACATCACACCGCCTTTTTCAATCACCTTACCATTTTGCAGCACGCGTGAACGGCCACCGCCACCTTCAGGACGTTCCCAGTCATCAATCACGAATTCAGCCGTGCCGCCACCGGCACGTTCCTGCTGTTCCAGCGCGGCACAAATCCGGGCTTGCAGGTCGAGGAGAAAATCGCGAACGCGTTGAATATCTGCAGAGGTAGGATGCTGCATCAGAACCCTCATAGGGAAATAAAAAGACTGCTTACATCAAAGCATAAAATGGCCTAAAAATTAAGGTGTTTTTCTGGAGGCTCACCATCTGTAACAACATTCAATCTAATGTTTTAGAGCAATTTGCTTCAGCTCAAATCCGACCACACTACTAGGTTGAATTCTTTTTTTGAGCTCCGCACAATAACCCTAACAGCGCTCTATGCAGCGCATTAACCTGACTGATAAGGTGGTAGGCATTCATGACTGTGCAGGCAAATTCTCTCATTCAAAAATATAATGTCCCCGGTCCTCGCTACACCAGTTATCCAACTGTACCTTATTGGGAAGAGTCAGGATTTTCACTAGAGCTTTGGAAGCAGACATTAAAACGTTCTTTTCAGGAGTCGAATGCGACTGAAGGCGTTAGCCTGTATATCCATCTACCATTTTGTGAAAGCTTATGCACCTTTTGTGGCTGTCATAAACGGGTGACCAAACGTCATGAAGTCGAGCTGCCTTATATACAAGCTGTGCTGAAAGAATGGGAGTTATATTGTGAGCTGTTGCAAGAGAAACCCATCATCAAAGAAATTCATCTCGGCGGTGGGACACCAACGTTCTTTTCTATTGAAAATTTAACCCAGCTCATTCAAGGTATTTTGTCCAAAGCCGAGATTGCAGCAGAACATGAATTCAGCTTCGAAGGTCATCCAAACAATACCACGCGTGAGCATTTGCAAGGCTTATATGACTTGGGCTTTCGTCGGGTCAGTTATGGCGTGCAGGATTATAATGAAACCGTACAAAAAGCCATTCACCGCATTCAACCTTATGAAAATGTTAAACAGGTGACTGAATGGGCACGTGAAATTGGTTATGAATCGATTTCGCATGATCTGGTTTTTGGTCTGCCATTTCAAAGTCTGGATGATGTTTTAAATACTATTGATCAGACCAATTCATTGTTACCAGACCGTCTGGCCTTATATAGCTATGCACATGTGCCTTGGATTAAAGGGAATGGCCAGCGCGGTTTTAAAGATGCGGATGTGCCAAAAGATGAGATCAAGCGTCAATGTTATGAAGAGGGTAAGAAAAAGCTCCTAGCGCATGGTTATCATGAAATTGGTATGGATCATTTCGCGCTAGAAAAAGACAGCATGTACCAATCCTTTCAATCCGGAACTTTGCACCGCAATTTTATGGGTTATACCGCGTCTAAAACTCAGGTGATGATCGGACTCGGAATCTCTTCGATTAGTGATAGCTGGTATAGCTTCGCACAGAATGTGAAAACCATTGAAGAATATTATGAACTGCTAGAGCGGAATCAGATTCCAGTGGTAAAAGGGCATATCCTGACTCAGGAAGACCTGATCATTCGTAAACATATCCTGAATCTGATGTGTAGTTTTACTACTTCATGGGAAAGTGGAGACATACAGTTTGCTGAAATTGATGAAGTGCTAAAGCAGCTTGAGGAAATGCAGCAGGATCAGCTAATCAAAATTGAAGACTCTTCAGTCACGATTTTGGAGAAAGGGAAACCATTTGTACGCAATATTTGCATGGCTTTTGATTTACGTTTAAAGCGTCGTATGCCAGAGAACCGGATTTTCTCAATGACGATTTAAGAATCCCTCTTAGGATCTTATAAATCCCTCCAAACCTCCCTTTAAAAAAGGGAGGCTTCCCTATACTTATATAAAAGGAAATTTCCCCTCTTTGAAAAAGAGGGGGCAGGGGGAGATTCTTTTAAAAATCTTCCTTCTGATACATATGTGCCATACGCTCATGCTTGGTTTTGAGGTATTGCTCATTGAATGGATTCAGACCCACAGTGAGTGGTACACGGTCCACTACATTAATGCCTTGCTCTTTCAGTGCATCAATTTTTAAAGGGTTATTGGTGATCAGGCGGACGGCTTTTACACCTAGGTGATCCAGCATGATGCTGCACATATCATATTGACGTGCATCTGCCGGTAAATTCAGCATCAGATTGGCATCGACCGTATCATGACCCTGGTCTTGCAAGGCATATGCACGGATTTTATTGGTCAGGCCAATTCCGCGTCCTTCCTGACGTAAATAAAGAATGACACCGCGACCCACTTCATTAATCAGTTTTTGTGTTGCCTGGAGTTGAGGGCCACAGTCGCATTTTAATGAAGCAAAGGCATCACCGGTTAAACATTCAGAATGTACACGGACCAGCACAGGTTCATCACTTGGTTCTTCGAGGCCTTTAGAAAGAGCGACATGTTCTTCGCCAGTTTTAGGGTCTTGAAAAACAGTAATTTTAAATTCACCATGAGCGGTCGGTAATCTTGAAGTTGCGACAAATTCGATAGGCACAGCTGAACCCGTAAAATCCTAATAAAGTAGCTAAAGTATAGCGTAATGCTTAAACATTAGTAGAATTGCTCAGCTGAATTTATGAAGAACATTTTCTTTTTTGTAGAAAGCGAACGATAATAGTTGATAAATAGTAAGATTATTCAGGATAATCGTAGCCTGCAAATTTTTCACCCCGACGAGATCGCTGTTTAATATTGCATCGCTAGAAGCGTAGCTGAATTGAAGCTGCTACAATTCAACTATATGATCGGTTATTCCCCATTGACCTAGCTTAAGATTTTGCCAGGCTTTAGAAGGCTTTGCCATATATGCTGTATACAGAAATACCAACTCAACGCCCTGTAACACCGTTGCTTGATGCGATCGATCATCCTGAGCAACTGCGTGCACTCGAGCAAAGCCAGCTCACTCAAGTGGCAGATGAGTTACGTCAATTCATTTTGTATGCTGCGGGTCAGAGTGGTGGACACTTTGGGGCCAATCTGGGTGTGATTGAGCTCACAGTCGCTTTACATTACTGCTTTAATACGCCACATGATCGCCTGATCTGGGATGTGGGTCATCAGGCTTATCCGCATAAGGCGTTGACTGGACGTCGTGAACAGCTCACTACAATCCGTGCCAAAGATGGTCTGGCCGCATTTCCAGCGCGTGAAGAATCTGAATTTGATACTTTTGGGGTAGGACATTCATCTACCGCCATTTCTGCTGGCCTTGGCATGGCTTTGGCCCGCCGTTATCAGAACAATCCGTGTGAAGTCGTATCAATCATTGGTGATGGGGCCATGACAGCAGGCATGGCTTTTGAAGCGATGAATGATGCTGTGGCACATCAGGCTGACCTGATGGTGATTCTGAACGACAATGATATGTCGATCTCTTGCAGTACTGGTGGTTTTGCCAAGCATCTTGCTGCAATCTGGGAACGTGGCGAATTCGTCAACGTGACTGAAGATGGTGAGGCTTATGTACAGCCACATCCGGAATGGCTATATAACTCTCGTTTACATCAGGCTGCAACTGATGCCGCAGATAACCTGTTTAAAGCCATTGGTTTTGATTATTTTGGTCCTTATGATGGCCATGATGTTAAACAGCTGGTACATGTCTTTAAAGCCTTGAAAAAACGTAAAGGTCCGCGCCTAATTCATATCTATACCAAAAAAGGTAAGGGCTTTGCACCAGCAGAATGTGACCAGATTAAATACCATGCGATTAGTAAACTCAATGCAGTTGCAGTAGCTAATCCAGCACCGAAATATTCCGATGTATTTGGACAATGGTTATGTGATGAAGCAGCACAGGATAAACGCCTATTGGCGATTACTCCGGCGATGTGTGAAGGTTCAGGTATGGTGCAGTTTGCCAAAGAATACCCTGAACGTTTCTTTGATGTGGCCATTGCAGAACAACATGCAGTGACGCTGGCAGCAGGTATGGCTTGTGAAGGTTTAAAACCGGTCGTCGCTATCTATTCAACTTTCTTGCAACGTGGTTATGATCAGTTGGTGCATGATGTAGCGCTGCAAAATCTGGATGTGACGTTTGGGATCGATCGTGCCGGTCTGGTTGGTGAAGATGGTCCAACGCATGCTGGTGCCTATGATTATGCCTATATGCGTACCATTCCGAATCTGGTGATCATGGCGCCAAAAGATGAGAATGAATGCCGTCAAATGTTGCATACGGCTTATCTGTATCATGGTCCGGCAGCAGTGCGTTATCCGCGCGGGAATGGACTGGGTGTGGAAATCCAGAAAACCATGACCGAGATGCAGATCGGTCAGGCAGAATTATTGCTCAGTCTGAACGAACAATATGATGAATATGTTTCGATTCTGGCATTCGGTAGTCGGGTTCAAGCCGCAGTGGAAGCTGCTCAGGTATTTGCCAGCAAACATGATGTGGGCGTACGCGTAGTGAATATGCGTTTTATCAAACCACTGGATACCAAAATATTAAACCAGTTGGCTCATTCAACCAGACTGTTTGTCACTGTTGAAGAACATGCAGTCATGGGCGGTGCAGGAAGTGCTGTGAATGAGTACCTGGCTGAAGTTCAGATCGTTAAACCAATTCTAAATTTAGGTTTGGCGGATACCTTCATGGCACAAGCAACACATAGCCAGATGTTGCAGCAGGCGGGACTTGATAGCCAAGGCATTGAAAAATCAATCAATGAAGCCTGGTCAAAGCTCGGGCAAAGCGTCCTATTTTAAACTCTTAAAAAGTTTCGACACATTTTTTCCCAAAAAGCCCGGATATTTGCTAAAATATGCGGGCTTTTATGCATTATTCTTTATCAGTATCTTCAAATTTGTAGTGGGTGTTCAATGGAACCTATGGTGGTGATGGCTGCGCGTGCGGCTCAATTAGTTGGTCAAGAGCTTTTAAAAGCGCATCAAAATCGTCATAAACTCGATCTGCAAGTCGAAGAAAAAGGCATTGATGGTCCGGTAACGCGTGTAGATCGTTATCTGGAACAGTTGACCATCGATACTCTACGTAAAAGCTATAAAAATCACAGTTTCCTTGGTGAAGAATTTGGTCTGCAAGAAGGTAAAGGTCACGACGCTGATTGGTGTTGGGTGATCGATCCACTTGATGGCACACTAAACTTTATCAACGGTTTTCCGCATTTCTGTATCTCTATCGCAGTTCAGCACAAAGGTGTAACTCAACACGGTGTTATTTATGACCCGGTGAAAGATGAGCTATTCTCTGCGAGCCGTGGTCGTGGTGCAATGCTGAACCAGCGCCGTATCCGTGTAAATGTTAAAGACAGTCTGAACAATACTTTCCTGGCAGTAGGTCATGCTTACCGTACTAAACGTAATGGTGAAGTAGTCTCTTATGCCAAGAATCATTTTGATGCATTGCTCAATGTGACTGAGGCAGGTGCACAATTCCGTCGTGGTGGTTCAGCTGCCTTGGATCTGGCTTATGTCGCTGCCGGTCGTCTTGATGGTTACTTCGAGCTTGGCTTGAAACCTTGGGATATTGCAGCAGGCGAGTTAATCGTGAAAGAAGCGGGCGGTACTGTGGTTGATGCGCGTGGTGGTAGCGATTCTATGGAAAATGGTCAAGTTTTGGCTTGTTCAATGAAAATGCTGAAACCTCTTATGCAAGCAGTTGTTCCTGCTTGGGGTGAGGCAGCGAAATAATCGGGTTTAACGCCGTAAATCGAATATTAAAAAGGTATCTCTCGGGATGCCTTTTTTATTTTTTGAAAATAATTACGGGATAAATATCTTCATATTTAGATGATTCACAGCCTTGATAAAAAGAAAATTGACCAGCTGGAGAATTAATTACATTTCTTTTCTTGGTTAAGTCTTGGAAATTGATGAAGAAATTAGCAGTTAAACAAAATAATCTGAAAAGCGGATGACTTTATGAATAATCCTGCTATAATCTGCGCACGCACTTAATTTCTGTTCGTCACCTGAACATTTCTCTTCTTATCATTGTGTATGCGCGTGCGGTCCAAAGAGAGGACGATATCTCGCGCCCCAATCGCTAAAGCGATTCCTTCAGGTTATGCCGTAATCATGCGTGCGTTATATCACATCGTCGTTACTCGGATCGCCGCTGAATCATCTCTTTTCAGCGTTTAATTGCTGTACCGCTTTTTGTCGATGTCCATTTGACTTTATTTTTAATGGAGCACCCAATTTCCGGGTGGAATACTCTATGAGCAAAACTTTTGCTGAATTTTCTTTGCATGAATCGTTACAACAAGCCCTTCAAGGCTTAGGTTTTACTACTCCGACTCCTGTACAAGAACAATCTATCCCTGCTGCACTAGAAGGTAAAGACCTTTTAGTATCTAGCCAGACAGGTTCGGGTAAAACCGCTGCGTTCCTTCTCCCAACTTTGAACGCACTTGCTAACCAAGATACTTTCGTACCATTTAAAGAACGTATGAAAGCGGTGACTCAACCAACTATTCTGGTGATTTCACCAACTCGTGAATTGGCACAACAAGTATGCCAAGACGCGATTGCATTTGTACGTCACATGAAAGGTGTTCGTATTGCTGCAATTATGGGTGGTATGCCATTTGGTAAACAAATCCAGCAGTTAAAAGGTGCACAGGTTGTTGTAGCAACTCCAGGCCGTTTACTTGACCTTGTTAACCGTCGTCAAATCAAACTTGACAAAGTTGACTCGCTGATCGTCGACGAAGCTGACCGCATGCTAGACCTTGGCTTCTCTGAAGACCTGGAAGCAATCGGTGACTTGGCTGCAAACCGTAAACAAACACTGATGTTCTCTGCAACTTTCGCTCCACGTATCATTACCCTTGCTGAACGCATGATGAATGAGCCAGAGCGTATTGCAATTGAAACTGGTCACTCTACCAATACTGACATTACCCAGACTTTACACTGGACTGATGGCTTTGAGCACAAGAAAAAACTTCTTACTCACTGGTTAAACGAAGAAGATGTTGATCAGGCAGTGGTCTTTGCTTCTACTCAAGAAGATACAGATATGCTGGCTGAAGAACTTGCTGAAGCAGGTTTATCAGTTGTTGCTCTGCATGGTGCGATGCCACAAACCGTTCGTAACCGTCGTCTGCGCAGTATCCGTGAAGGTCGTGCAAAAATCCTGGTTGCAACTGATGTTGCAGCACGTGGTCTAGACGTACCGACAATCTCTCACGTGATCAACTTTGGTCTTCCTATGAAGAACGAAGACTATGTACACCGTATCGGTCGTACAGGTCGTGCGGGCCGTACCGGTAAAGCAATTACTTTAGCGACTTATCGTGAACGCGGTAAAATCCGTGCACTAGAAGACTTCCTTGAAGCTCGTCTAAATGTATCTGAAATTGAAGGTCTTGAGCCATCTCCACCTCCTGCACGCGGTAGCCGTGATGGCGCTGGTCGTGGTCGTGGCGGTCGTCGTGATGGCGGTCGTGGCTTCGGTGGTGGTCGTCGTTTCGAAGGCGAGAGCAATTTCAAACGTCGTGAAGGTGGTGATGACCGTCCACGTCGTAGCTTCGATGACAAACCTCGTGGCGAACGTCCTGCGTTCGGTGGCGAAGATCGTCCACGTCGTGACTTCAACAGCGATCGTCCACGTCGTGAAGGCGGTTTCGGTGATCGTCCACGTCGTGACTTCAATGAAGACCGTCCACGTCGCGAGTTTAACAATGATCGCCCACGTCGTGACTTCGGTGACCGTCCTCGTTTCGAAGGTAATGATGACAACCGCGGTAATCGTGTAGATTACAAACCACGTCGTGAAGGTTCTTTCGGTGACCGTCCTAAACGTGATTTTGGTGATCGTCCTGCTCCACGTCGTGAAGGTGGTTTCGGTGACCGTCCTAAACGTGATTTCGGTGATCGTCCAGCACGTCGCGAAGGTGGTTTCGGTGATCGTCCAGCACGTTCATTCGGTGATGACCGTCCAAAACGTGACTTTGGTGACCGTCCAGCGCGTCGCAACTTTGATGACAAGCCACGTGGCGAGCGTTCATTCGGTGAAGATCGTCCACGTCGTAAATTCAATGACTAATTGAATAACGTCTGAAAAAAAAACCAGCCTGAGTGCTGGTTTTTTTTATGCATTGATTTTTTGTTTTTTCAGCATAAAATGCCTAATTCATTAACTTTTTCTAGGTTTATGATGATCCGTAATCTGAAAGTGTCTTTTTATAGTCTTTCATATTATTGAGGGGTACATGTCCTACATTGCGGTAACTTTGCTTTTGTTCAATCTGATTTATTATGTATATCGTTTTTTAAATGGATCATAGTCTGTTAAAATCGCGTCGAAATAAAATTTTTGATTACTAGAAATATATGGCCAGGCATGGAGCATTATGTTTTCCATGAACTTGACCCTTCATTTTCAAATGCTAACATGTTGAACTTCGTTCTTTTGTCATATGCATGCTGAAAAAATGCAGGAATAAACTCAGCTATGAAAAATCAAACAGCGCAGGATCCTCAGTCTTTGATTGAAGTCAAGAATTTGAGTTTCAAGCGGGGTGAGCGTGTAATTTATGACGATGTCAGTTTAAACATTCGTCGTGGGCAGATTACCGCCATTATGGGACCTTCCGGAACTGGTAAAACCACTTTATTAAGATTGATCGGTGGGCAACTGACGCCTGAACAGGGTCAGGTTTTACTGGACGGTAAAGATATTGCCAAGATGTCCCGTTCCGAGCTTTTTTCCGCACGTGCACGTATGGGGATGCTGTTCCAAAGTGGCGCTCTGTTTACCGACATGAGCGTCTATGAAAATGTTGCCTTTCCGATTCGTGCGCATACCAAATTGCCTGAACATCTGATTGCTGAAATTGTGGCTTTGAAACTCGAGTCAGTAGGACTACGTGGTGCAGAGCAAATGATGCCTTCAGAGCTGTCTGGTGGGATGAATCGCCGTGTCGCGTTGGCTCGCGCGATTGCACTGGACCCTGAACTGATCATGTACGATGAACCTTTTGCCGGGCAGGATCCGATTGTGATGGGGGTTTTAACTCGACTAATCCGCTCTCTACGTGAAGCACTGGATTTAACAACCATTATTGTTTCGCATGATGTGGCAGAGACTTTATCGATTGCCGATTACATTTATGTAGTCGCAGAAGGCAAAATCCAGGGTGAGGGCACAGCAGAAGAATTGAAAAATCATCCTTCAGCCTTTGTGCAGCAGTTCCTAACCGGTTCGGTTGAAGGCCCGGTAGATTATCAGTTTAGTCATCAGGCTTATTTAAGTGATGAGGTACGTTCATGAATGCCATTGCTGCCTTAGGTAGACGCGTTATTGAACGTGTTCAGGGAATTGGTGTTGCAACACTGATGCTGTTGCAGATTCTCTTTTCCATGCCAACCTGGCTTGGAGTAAAGCTGTTTGTTTATCAGATGTATCGGGTCGGGGTACTGTCGCTCTTGATCATTGCGGTATCTGGCTTGTTTATTGGTTCAGTACTCGGTTTGCAGATGTATACCATTCTGTCGACATTTGGTAGTGAAGCGATGCTTGGTACTGCAGTGGCTTTAACCTTGTTACGTGAATTGGCACCTGTGGTTGCTGCCTTACTATTTGCTGGTCGTGCCGGTTCTGCCTTAACTGCCGAAATTGGTTTGATGAAAGCGACCGAGCAATTATCCAGTATGGAAATGATCGGGGTCGATCCATTAAAACGGGTGATTTCACCACGCCTTTGGGCCGGTATTTTTAGCTTGCCCATGCTCTCAGTGATCTTTGCTGCGGTCGGGATTATGGGCGGAAAAATGGTGGGTGTTGATTTTCTAGGTGCAGATGAAGGCGCATATTGGAGTGGCATGGAAAGTACCGTGCGATTCTATAAAGATGTCCTGAATGGCACCATTATCAAGAGTTTTGTTTTCGCATTAATTTGTACCTGGATCGCGGTTTATCAGGGTTATGCCTGTGAACCAACATCAGAAGGTATCGCAACTTCTACAACACGTACGGTCGTCTATTCTTCGCTGTGCGTATTAGGTTTTGATTTCGTGTTGACTGCGGTCATGTTCGGAGGTATTTAATGAAATCACGTACTAGTGAGCTGGCCGTTGGTGTTTTTGTCATTCTTTTCGGTATCGCCCTGTTCTTCTTGGCGATGCGTGTCAGCGGTCTGGTGGGCACCAATATTTCTGATAGCTATCAGATGACAGCGACTTTTGAAAATGTAAATGGCATCAAGCCACGCGCTAAAGTTGCTTTAAGTGGGGTGAAAGTCGGTCAGGTCGATAAAATTACACTGGATCCGGTGACCCGTTTAGCCACTGTCCATATGACGCTAGATGGCTCTCTGACTTCTTTTAATGCCGAGCAGCTCAAGCAGGTTCAGCAGGAAGCATTGGAAGAGTTACGTTATAGTTCAGACTATACCGCAGCCGATCTTGCGCAACAAAAAACAATGGAAAAACAACTATTAGATAACATGAAATCCATCACCAATATTGATGAAGATGCTTACATTATGGTAGCAACAAATGGTTTATTGGGTGAAAAGTATCTGAAAATTATTCCAGGTGGCGGTCTGACTTACTTGAAACGTGGTGAGCAGATTGCGAACACTCAAGGCACCATGGAAATTGAAGATTTAGTGACGAAATTTATTACCGGTGGTGCCGGAAAATCGTCAGATAGTCAGGAAAGTGCCTCAGAAGAAGCTGCATTTTCAGAAACAACAAATGCAGAACCGGCATTTGTTGAATAACAGATTGAGGAGATTTGAGTGAAGACTTTAGTAAAACAAACGCTTGCTGCAAGCATTCTTTCAACAATGGTTGCTGGTACAGTGTTTGCTGCACCGTCTGAAGCCCCACCTGCTTTTATTAAAAGAGTTGCAGACAATTTGATTGATCGTCTTAAAACCGATCATGCCAAATTGCAGAATAATCCTGCGCTTGTGAAAACGATTGTCCGTCAGAACCTTGACCCGTATATCGATTCACAATCGTTTACCCGGATTGTGATGGGGACTTATGCGACCAATCAGTATAGTACTGCGGCGCAGCGTGCACAGTTTGAAAAGAACTTCCGTGAAACCCTGATTGAAAATTATGGTACGGCTTTCTCTAAGTTCAGTAACCAGACTTACAGCGTTCGTCCTTACAAGGCGACTAACAGCAAAAATCCTGTGGTGACTATCGACTTTAATAACAAAGGCGAGAAAATCCCGGTTGCTTTCCAGCTGGTTGATAAAGGTTCACAATGGAAAATCCGTAACATCAATGTTTCTGGTATTGACCTAGGTCTGCAGTTCCGTAACCAGTTTGCGGCTACAGTAAAACGTAATGGTGGTAATCTGGATAAAGCCATTGCTAACTTCAAGCCAGATGCAGAAGCGGCGATTGACAAGAAAAAATAAGATAGGTGAGCTGTGATTCAATTCAATAATCAGGAACTGCAGGTTTCAGGCAAGATTGACGCTGACAATGCGCAGAACTATTACCTAGATGGTCTGCGCGTCATTCAGTCACAGGACAAGTTTCCTGTGATAGTTAATTTGGCTGGACTTGAGCAGGGAAGTACTTTGGCTTTGGCAGTTCTGGTGCGCTGGTTGCGCCAAACTCCGCAAGCACGAGGGCTACAGTTTAAAGCGGTTCCTGAGAAAATGATGAAGATTATTCAGGCCTGTCATTTGCAGGATGATTTACAGATCATTCAGTAAATAAAAAAGCACCGAAAGGTGCTTTTTTATTGTTTTTCAAATAAGCATGAATCAGATGAGGAGCGTTTCTTGCACTTCGCTTTAAAAGCAGTGCTTTAAAGCTCGCTCAAATCCACTTCTTCCATCTAAAGTAAATCAATGGCCCAATCAGGAAGCCCATAATAATAATGTTCACCATCACAAAGCTCATCGAACCTTGAGCGAAGGGCAAGACATCAGTGTTCATCCCGTAAATACTGGCAATCAGCATGGGTGGCGCAAGCATACTCGGTAAAATCGAGAAGCGACGGATCGTATCATTCTGTTCAGTGTTAATGAATCCGGACGTGGTATCCAGCAAGAAGCGGACTTTCTGGAACAGGAAGGCATCATGCTCGACCAGTGAGCGGACGTCTTCACTGAGTTCTCGAATATCCGCATCATAAATATGACTGCCTAAGGCACGTGGACGTGACAGGAAGGTAAGTACACGGCGTAAATCGATCAGACAGAGCTGAGCTTTCCCGAGCATATCTTCCAGTTGGGCCAGACGGGTAATCATGTCATCCAGATCAAGGATCTGTTCACGATGCCGGTTATTCAGAACTTCGGTTGAGTATTTTTCCAGATCCTTATGTACGTCTTCCAGAATATCGGCCAACTCATCCAATTTAGCTTCGAGCAAACCCAGCAGAATCCAAGTTGGATCTTTATAGTCAATATCATAATCATTGCGACGCGCACGGGCACGAAAGGCCCGGAAAGCTACCAGCTTTTCACCACGCAGGGTAAAGAGCCGGTCCTTATGCAAAATGAAAGCGACTGTCTGAACCGTCGCGAGGATGCTGGCATCATCCTCATGTTCACTTTCGACCTGATAATTTTTATTTTTCGTTAAGAAATAGGTACTGATGTGCAAAATACCGTCATCATCACGGTAAAATCGGGCACTCGAAGAAATATCTTCCAGAGATTTTAAGGTGGGCAGGTTTTGCTCATAGGCATCCAGAATCCATTGCTGTTCTTCCTGTGAAGGCGCAATTAAATCTATCCAAACCAGTTCCGGATGCAGGTCGAAATCACCATTGATGGTGGCATCTTCTAGGCTACCGCGCTCTGTGGCGTAAAAGGCTTCAAGCATGCTGTCTTTTCTCCCTTGCGCAGTATGTTAATCTAAATGCGTGTATTTTAGACAAGGAATTGAATAAAAACACTGATTGTGCAGTTATTTTTGAAAAAAAACTCTCAGGCGCTGCCTGCGTACTATATACCGGCAATGCAATGGTGAAAATGATGAATTCTATCGCAATTTTCTGTGGCTCAGCGCTAGGTTCTGAACCTGGTTATAAACAAATTGCCGAAAAGGTAGGCCAAACCTTGGCAAAAAGACAGCAAACACTGATTTATGGTGGTGGTCGTTCCGGATTGATGGGCATTGTAGCGGATAGTGCCTTAGCTGCAGGGGGCGAGGTCATTGGTGTCATTCCAAGACCCCTAGTGAATCGCGAACTGGCACATCCACATATTACCAAGCTGTATGTGGTCGATAATATGCATGAACGTAAGACCAAAATGTCAGAACTCTCCGATGGTTTTATTGCCATTCCGGGTGGTGCAGGAACGCTCGAGGAAATTTTTGAGCAATGGACTTGGGCACAGCTCGGGATTCATAAAAAACCTTGTGCTTTTCTCAATGTCGATGGCTTTTATGATGATTTGCTTAAATTCATTCAGATGACCACGGACAAAGGTTTTACCAAGCCACGTTTTACTAAATCCCTGATCGTAAGTGAGGATTTCGAAGAAATTTTGCAGAAATTTCAAGACTACCAGCCGCCTGAAGCGAAATGGGGTATGGTCGATCAGGAAGATCTCGTAAAATAAGTATTTCCCATTTGATCGTTCCGAATTCATGAAAATTATTACTGTCGCAGCTGCCATTATTTTGAATTCAGATCAGCAGCTGCTGGTGGTTTGCAAGAAAAATACTGACTGTTTTATGCAAGTTGGTGGCAAGCTGGAACCGGATGAAGCACCTGAACGCACCATGCTACATGAAATTCAGGAAGAAATTGGTTGTCAGGCTGAGATCCAGCAATTTATCGGGTGTTTTGAAACTCAAACTGCCAATGAACCGGATCATCAACTGGTCAGTTATGTTTATCTGGTGCAATTAGATGGCGAGCCACATATTGAGGCTGAGATTGCCGAGATGAAATGGGTGGATCTAGATCGGGAAGATGTAAAACTTGCACCACTGACTACAGAAATTGTCATACCTTGGGTTAAAAAGAACTTACTGGCACAAGCCTGATTTAAAGTTTGGCTCCCGCCAGACAGGCGGCATAAATCTGCTGACAGCCCAGTTTTTCCAGTTGCTGGCTCAAAGCTCGAATTGAGCTGCCAGTCGTAACCACATCATCAATAATTAAAACCTTACGATAACGGACTTTTGAAGAGATAGTGACCCTGAACTGGGCTTCAATATCTTCGATACGTTCCAGACGGCTTAAGCCTTTTTGTGAATGTTGCTTGAGTCGTTCAATTGGTTGCCAGACGGGAACTTGCAAGTGTTTAGCTACATGCTTGGCCAGCAACAAAGATTGATTATAGCCACGTTCAACCAGTCGTTCGGTTGAAATCGGCATAGGAACCACTGCACTGACTTTAGGAAATTTTAAGGTTAGTAATGCACCTGCCAATAATGGTTCCAGATGCAGCTTCTGCTCATATTTAAATAATTGAATCAGGCGATCCATCGGGTAGGCATAGTCACACGCCACCTGAAACTGCATTTCCTGATGCTGAATAGTCTGATGTGTCCAAGGTAACTTTTGCCAGCAATCCTGACAGACAGAATGCAGGTTTTGATAATCTGTCTGGCACAGCTGACAAGGCTGTAAACGATTCAGCCAGAGTTTACCCTGTTGTAACAGCTTAAACATAGGCATAGCGTGGAGCCTCAGGTAGCCAGCGTTTTAATAATGCATCCGCCTGTTTCGGATAATCTTTTAACATCTGCTGGGCGACATAGTGCGCCTGATTCAGCAAGTGATCATCACGTGCCAGTTTGGCTACACGGAAACCCATATCACCGGTCTGTTTGGTTCCTAACAATTCACCCGGACCACGTAATTCCAGGTCTTTCTCGGCAATGATAAAGCCATCATTGGTTTCGCGCATGATACGCAGACGTTCCTGACCATTTTGTGACAATGGATTTTTATAGAGCAGGGCACAGAAACTGGCTTTGGCACCACGACCCACCCGACCACGCAGCTGATGTAGTTGTGACAGGCCAAGCCGTTCGGCATTTTCAATCACCATAATCGAAGCATTCGGGACATCAACACCGACTTCGATCACAGTTGTAGCAATGAGTAGCTGCAGTTTATTGTCTTTGAATTCCTGCATGACTGCCTGTTTTTCATCGGCTTTCATTTTGCCATGTACCAGACCGATATTCAGTTCAGGGAAGCGTTCCTTGATCTCGGCAAAGGTTGCTTCTGCGGCTTGAGCATCCAGAGTTTCCGACTGTTCCACCAAAGTACAGACCCAATAAGCCTGTTTACCTTCAGCACAATTCGTGGCAATCCGTTGCAGAACCTCTTCGCGACGATCCAGCGGAATGGTCACAGTCTGGATCGGAGTACGACCCGGTGGCAATTCATCAATAATTGACGTATCCAGATCGCCATACGCCGACATAGCAAGCGTGCGTGGAATCGGGGTTGCGGTCATCACCAATTGATGCGGCGACATGCCATCCAAGCCTTTATTTCTCAAGGCTAAGCGTTGATCGACCCCAAAACGATGCTGCTCATCAATAATTACTAAGCCCAGTTTGGCAAACTCGACATTTTCCTGAAACAGGGCATGTGTGCCCACCACCAGATGCGCGCTACCATCACGGATCACTTGCTCTGCTGTAGTACGCGCTTTACCTTTCTGCTTGCCGGAAAGCCAGGCGACATTTAAACCGAGTGGTTCGAACCAGCGCTTGAAGTTGAGGTAATGCTGTTCGGCCAGAATTTCAGTTGGCGCCATCAGCGCGACTTGCCAGCCTTCTTCTAGGGCATGACAGGCTGCTACGCCGGCAACCAAGGTTTTTCCTGCACCCACATCACCCTGCACCAGACGTAGCATCGGTTTATTCTGTTTCAGGTCTATAGCAATTTCCTTAGATACGCGTTTTTGCGCACCGGTCATTTCGAAAGGCAAACCGGCCAAAAGCTGTTTGGCATAGGTCTTACTTGGAGAAAATGAAGGGGCTTCAATCTGCTGAATAAAAGCACGCCGGGTCAGCAAACTGATTTGATGTGCCACCAGTTCCTCAAAAATCAGACGCTGCTGTGCCGGATGTGAGCCTTGAGTGAGCTGCAACATATTGGCGTCCAATGGCGGATGATGAATATATTCCAGTGCCTGCTTCAGGCCATAACCATTGCTAAATTTTTGTGGCAACAGTTCAGGCAAATCATCACTGTGCAGTTCTAGTGCCTGTTTAATATATTCCCGCAGCTTGGGCTGAGTCAGTCCTTCGGTTGCCGGATAGATCGAGGTGAGTTGGGTATGAGGCAGAGGCGTATGTTCAGTAATGACTTGCAGCTCTGGATGATACATTTCCAGACCACGGGCACCGACTCGCACTTCACCAAAGACTCTTAAACGGTTACCGAGCTTGCAGCGATCGGTAATGCCTTTATAAATATGATAAAAACGCAACGTTACTTTGCCAGAATTATCATCCAGTAAAACTGCCATGGACTTACGTTTACCAGGTGGGAAGTCAATTCCTTTCACGACACCTTCCAGCAAATAGCTGCGTCCCACTGTCAATTGATTCATGGGAATGATCGTGCTACGGTCTTCATAGTCACGTGGTAGATGAAAAAGCAAATCATCAGTATTAAAGATATTTAGTTTTTCGAGTAAAGCAGCGGCGGCATTGCCAACGCCTTGTAACTGATGGACTGCAGCCATGTCCCCTCAACCAGGTCTGTGATTCGGTGTCGAATGCATATTTTATTTATTGGTTATGGTAAAACATCCGAGCGGGTAGCTAAACAATTATTTGAGCAAGGTCATCAAATTAGCACAATTAGCCAAAGTCCCAAAACAGATTCATTCGCAACTCATCTGATTCAGGATGTGCATACTCTAGATTTAAGTGCAGTCGCTTCGATTGATTGGGTCTATGTGTTACTCAGTCCCAAACAGAGTGGTGTCGAAGCCTATCAGCACATTTATCTGGATTCGGTTCAGCCAATCGTCACTGCCTTGAAATCCCATCCGGTAAAAAGAATTGTGGTGGTTTCATCAACCCGGGTTTATGGACAGAATGCAGGTGAAAGCGTGGATGATGAAACTGAAATTCATCCGAATGATGCTCAAGGTGAAATTCTGCATCACATGGAACAGGCGTATCTCGCGGCTTATCCTGATCAATGTACCATTATCCGCCCAAGTGGGATTTATGGGACTTCTGTGGCACGTATGCAGAAAATGGCAACCTCAATGATCAGTTATCCAAATCTGCACTGGTCGAATCGTATTCATATTGAAGACTTATCACGTTTTCTAGCTCATATGATTCACGTGGAACATCCTGATTCTTCATATATTTTGACTAATAATCAGCCACAACTTTTGCATGAAGTCTTGCAATGGTTTCAGCAGCAGATGGGTTTATTTATATTGAAAGTGGAAAGTGACAGGGTGGCGGGTAAAAAGCTGTATGCCACAAGAATGGAAAAGATAGGCTTTGAGTTAGAGCATCAGGATTGTTTTCAGGATTATTTAGAGTTGATGAATAAGACTGATTTATAAATTTGGAAGTTCCTCCTCCCTCTGGGAGGAGGTTAGGAGGAGGGTTTTTTTAAAATCACCTCTCCCTTGCGCAGCAGTGCTGCTTGTCTCCTAAAAGGAGAGGGAATATTTATCATTTTTATTAATTCTCAAGTAAAAAAAGAGAGGCCAAAACCTCTCTTTTTCTTTAAGTAAACTTTACTTTTTCTTGCGTTTCGCACGTTTCTTGGCTTGTTCAGCCGCAACCGCATCTAGTGCTTCTTTCAACTCTTCATCGGTAAAGGAGGTGATGTGATGCAGCATTTGCAGCTTCACTTCATCCAGTACCAGATCTGCATACTGCGCAACATTGGTCAGCTGCTCATCATAGACAATGGCATTGTCTTCGTTGGTACAAATATAGCCTTTTTGCGTCAGAACTTTGATAAAGCTTTGGAACAAGGCCTTGTCAAAGAATTCTGGCGAGTTGAATTCATACAGTACAGAAAGACGTTGCCCCACCAGATGACTCAGCTCTTCCACCTGACGGGTTGAAATATTGCCTGGGCCACGCTGGGTGATCAAAGCCAGTGTCATGTAATAGCGTTCCAGACTTTGGGTTACTGGAGCAGCCAGAACTTCAAGCTGGTGATGCGCTTCAGTATTCGGTGCTGGCGCTACCAGATTTTCACCATCTGCACTGATCAGATTGGTTGCAAGTAAAGCATCGATATAAGCATCAACATGTTGCTGAATTTCGTCTTCTTTCCATTTCAGGAATAGCTCAGCTTTCAGGAATGGATAGAGTGTACTGCTAGCGTTGATCGCATCTTCACGGCGAATCATGCCATTGTGTTCTACCAGTGCCGCAATCAGGGACGGCAATACAAAGCTATGCACGATGTTATTACGGAAATAAGTCAGCAATACGGCCTGATTATCTTCAATGGCAATGATATCGCCCAGAACGTGTTTCACCCGTTTAATCAGCTTGAGCTTCATTGCATAGGCAATAATCTCTTTACCTGAAAGTGAGGTAATTTGCATACGCTCATCATAAGGTAAAGCCACCAGCAGATTACGGTAGGTATCCAGCTGCTTGATACAGATTTCTTCGTCCAGCGTATGTTTCGGTGTTGCCAATAAAATAAGTGACAGCAGTGAAACCGGATTCACCACGACTGCACGGTTGATATTTTCCAGAATGGCTTGGGCAGAACTGTTGACTGCGTCGGATACTGGCTGCGGAATCGGATCATCATTCTTTTCAATTTTGATATGTTCTGCACCATGCTGTTTCAGGATGTCATCCAGAAATACCGGTTCACCGAAGTTCAGATGGACCTTGCCAAAAATACGTTCAATTTTGCGCAAGGTTTTCAGGATGCCAAAAATAGATTCTGCTTCTTTCGGCTTGCCATTCATCTCACCGACATAAGTACCACCTTCCATCAGGCGTTCATAGCCGATATAAGTCGGAACAAAGACAATTGGCTTAGCTTTGCCACGTAAATGACCATGTACGGTCATCGCCAGCATGCCGGTTTTTGGTGGCAGCAGACGACCAGTACGTGAACGGCCACCTTCGATAAAGTATTCCAGTGGGGTATTACGCGACAGCACGCTATACAGATATTCTTTAAATACGGTGGTATAGAGTGCATTACCGCGGAAGGTACGACGGATAAAGAAAGCACCGCCACCCCGTAAGATCTGACCCACAAATGGCATGTTCAGGTTATCACCTGCCGCAATATAAGGCACCATCAGACCACGACGATAAATCACATAAGACAATAACAAATAATCGATATGACTGCGGTGACATGGCGTATAGACAATTTCGTAATCTTTGGCCAGTTCACGCACGGTACTGAAATTATGTACTTCCACGCCGTCATAGAGCTGGGTCCATAAACGGGTCAGGGCTTTATCGGCGAAACGTACGGTAGAGTGAGAGTAGTCCGATACAATTTCATTCAGATAGCCAATCGCACGACGTTCTGCTTCCAGCATGCTGATTTTGCTGCGGATGCTTTCATTACGAATAGCCGCCTGTACATCCGGAGATTTAATCAGGCCATGCATCACATTACGGCGGTCTGACAGGTCAGGGCCGAGGATCACTTCACGCTGTGCATCCAAATAGTCATTCAGACGGCTGACAATATAGGTCGCTGGCGCTGAATTTGGATAAGTTTCTTTGGCAAATTCCATGAGGGCGCGCAAAGATTGTGGCTCATGAAACTCCAGATAAGACTGGCGACCATGCAGACCGATATTGACCAGCTGTTTGACCCGGCTTGGCGTAGACCAGGTATCGGTAAATAAAAGCTTGAACCAAGAATCTTCTTTTTCAGGATCACGACCCCAAAGTACAGTCACCGGTACCAGTTCCACATCCAGTTCGGGATTTTTTTCTAGGACTTCAATCAGGCGTAACAGGCGCGGAGGAAAAGCATGTGGTGGTGAGCTAAGCAGATTATTCTCATCATGATGCTGCAGGAACAGCACCGAAGCCTTTTCCTTGCTGTCACCAATCTGTAGAGGGTCAAGCGCGGGCGGCATGTTTAAACGGCGAGTTTCCGCATCGACCACCAATGCATTACTGCGTGAATGATTCTGCAAGATATAGCAGACGATTTTCTGCTGTGCTGCCGGAGTCTGGTCAGCAGTAGGAGTTGTCACTTCACTTGGTACTTCCCCAAGAACATGCGGGGTGACCACAAGATCAAGTAGCTTACTTGAAAGCTTGCGATACATTTGACCAAAGCCACTCTTGGACATAGTTACTCCTAATTTTACTGACCAAAACTACAGAATTTCTGAGGGAATTTATTTTGATTGATTATAAAAACAAACAATATGTCATTTTCTGACAAATTCAATCGAAGTGGTTCAATTTTAGCGCGAAAGCAGATGTTTTTCCTAGTAAGTTGCAAGATCAGTTGACAGAACAGTCAATCAATCTTTAGAAGATTGCTTGGATTTTATGGCAGAATATTCAGAATAAATTGTATAGATTTATTTCTACACTTCTGGATCTTGCCAATATCACACAGGTTGCTTATGAATGCCTTAACACAGGAACTGGTCGAGCTGCTCAGTTTAGAAAAGTTAGAAGAAAATATTTTCCGGGGAATTAGCCGTAATCTGGTAGGCAAGCGCGTATTTGGTGGGCAGGTTCTGGGACAGGCCCTACGTGCTGCCTCTTATACCACAGATCGTCCTGCGCATTCACTGCATGCCTATTTCCTGTTTGGTGGCGATGTCAATGCACCGATCATTTATGAAGTGGACCGTATCCGTGATGGTAAAAGTTTCGTCAGCCGTCAGGTTCGCGCCATTCAGCATGGCCGTACCATTTTCATGTGTATGGTTTCCTTTGCGCATCAGGAAGAAGGTCTGAACTATCAGATTTCAGAACCTGAGTATCCACCAGCAGAAAGCCTGAAAAATGAAGCAGAGCTCACCCGGCAGATTATTGAATTTATTCCGGAAAATGTGCGTGCGTCTTTCATGCGTGACCGTCATGTCGAAATTCGCCCTGTAATGCCAGTGAATCCATTCCAGCCGCAACCGGAAGCGCCAAATTATGCGCACTATATCCGTACTCATGGAAAGATCGCTACAGAAGTGGATGAAATTTCCTTGCATCAGGCGATTGCTGCTTTCTATTCGGACTTTACCCTAATGACCACGGCGCTACGTCCGCATGGTTTAAGTTATCTGTCTCCAAGCTTGCAATGTGCCAGTATTGACCATGCCATGTATTTCCATAAACCATTCCGGGTAGATGAATGGATGTTATACGACATGGATGCTACTCAAAGTGCCAGTTCACGTGGTCTGAACTTTGGCCGCATGTGGCAAAATGGTGAGCTGGTCTGCAGTACCACACAAGAAGGCCTGATCCGTTTACGTGAAATTGAAACTCAATAAAGCATACTTTTAATTTAAATAAAGCCGGATCCCAGATCCGGCTTTATACATTTTTAAACACGGCTCTTTATAAAAAATTACTCGATTCTCCAGTACTTGCATGGCATAGTGCCTTTAAGATCAATATTAAAAATGCATGTAAAATGAGCTTAAATACGCAGATTTTAATTGCCGCCGTATTGGGGGTACTGTTTGGATTTTTACTGACTTTATTTCCGCAAAGCACATTTTTTGATATCGGCCTGTACGGGATCGGAATTGCCAGTAGCCTTTTTATTGGTCTGCTGAAAATGATTTTGATTCCCCTGATTTTTACCTCAATCGTAGTTGGGGTGTCTAATCTGCAGGCGGGGGGACAGCTGAGTCGAACCTGGAAAATTACTTTGCTGTGCTGTGTGACCACCACCTCATTGGCACTGATTTTAGGGCTAACCTGTGCGCATCTGTTTAATGTGGGGAGAGGTGTGGATGTGGTGATGTTTCAGGATGCTATGGCTCAGCATCAGACTCCTGATACTTTAACGCCGTCGTCTTTCTTTACCAATTTTATTCAGAATACCCTGATCAATCCCTTTAAAGCCTTTGCTGATGGCAATGTTTTGGCTGTTGTGATTTTTGCTCTGTTTATCGGTGTGGCGCTGGTCGCAGGTGGAGACAGCTTCCGTACTGTGCGTAAGCTGAGTCACCAGTTTTTTGACATCATGATGTTGATGATTGGCTGGATCATGAAACTGGCACCGATTGGGATTTTTGCATTACTCGCCAAGTTAATTGCCACTGAAGATATTTCAGTGCTGAGCCGTCTGGCCGAGTTTGCGGCAGTGGTGACAGGCACTACAATTTTCCACGGAATAGTGGTGTTGCCGTTATTGCTATGGATCTTCGGAAAAATGAATCCGCTGACCTTTTTTAAAGGCACCCGTAGTGCATTAATTACTGCCTTTGCCACCAGCTCCAGTTCGGCAACCATGCCGATTTCTTTAAAATGCGCGCAGGAAAATCTGGGCGTACGTCCGCAAACAGCTGGTTTTGTGATTCCTCTTGGCACGCAGCTGAATATGGATGGAACGGCACTTTATGAAGCTGCAGCAGCTTTGTTTATTGCCAATTTGATGGGACTGGATTTAACCTTAGGTCAGCAGCTGGTGGTTTGTGCCACGGCAATGATTGCGTCCCTAGGTGCACCAGGCATTCCAAGCGCTGGCATGGTCACTATGATCATGGTACTGCAATCAGTGGGTTTACCTGCTGAAGCGATTGCGATTTTACTTCCGATTGACCGTCTACTCGATACGGTACGTACAGTAGTGAATGTACAGGGCGATATGATGATTAGTGTGGTGGTAGATCGACATACCCGCGAGCCTGAAGTGCCGGTTTAATCTTTGTCTAATTCAGCTTTATCTAAGTCCGGATTCCAGACAATTTCCCAGAGATGACCATTGGGATCCTGAAAATAACCTGCATATCCGCCATAAAAAGTCGTGTGTGCAGGTTTAATAATTTTAGCGCCGGCACGTTCAGCCTGTGCCATTGCCTGGTCGACTTCTAAGGGACTATAGACATTATGCCCCAGAGTCATTTGCGTCGGACAGATTGGGCTTGGCTCCAGACCGGTATCTTGCTGGATACTACGCTCTGGCCATAAGGCAAGCTTAAGACCAGGTTGTAATTGAATAAAAGCCACCGCGCCATATTCAAACTCTTCACCCATAATTCCTTCACTGGGAAAACCCAGTCCATCACGGTAAAAGCGTAGTGAAGCTTCCAGATCGAGCACACCGAGGGTAATCACAGAAATCCGTGCTTGCATAAGTCCCTCCTGATTATGATTGTTATATTTCTATCTTAGGACAAATAAAAAGCAGGGAAGCGATCCCTGCTGTTAGAAATTGTAATAACAGGCAAGCTTAAGCGACTTTGAGAGTAGCGCGTTTGGCTGCCTGTGAATGGTTGAGATAATGCAGCGCATCATCGGTACTGCCTTCATGCACCGGATCATACCAAGGCATTAAATAACCGAGCTGTTGGGATACTAACCACAGCGGGTTAGGCAGAAGGCGGTTATCTGACTGGGAAATACGCAACCATTCTTTCCAGATCCAGGGTTTATATACGGCTGGCTTATACTGCTTGAAACGTGAATCCTGCGATAACAGATGTGCAGCACCATCCACCCAAAGGCCAATTACACCAATAATGACCACCACACTTAGATAATAACGGGCAATATAGCCGCCACCTAGGTGACGATATAAATCAAAAGCCACACTACGATGTTCAATTTCTTCAGCACCATGCCATTTCACCAGATCCAGCATATTCGGATCAGCACCCAGACGTTCCCATTCAGTATTGTAGAGTGCGTATTTACCTAGGACACAGGTCATGTGTTCTATCGTCGCAATGATACCGAGACGGAACAGATCCCATTGGTGTTCTAAGATTTTAGGAATTTTGAGACCGAATGGCTGATCGGCGAGCAGCTTGTTAAATAGGAAATGCATGATGTGCAGATTGCGCTGGATATCAATCTGACGTTCAGATAAATATTCTTTATTGGCCGAATTATGCGCTTGGGCATGCATGGCTTCCTGACGGATAAATGCCTGCACATCATGCTTTAATTTTTCGTCAGTGATCTGGGGGAGGACTTTGTTATATAAACGGCAGAACCAGAGTTCACCCGCGGGCAGAATATTGTTAATTTCATTGACGAAGTAACTGGCAAAGGGCTGATCAGGAATCCAGTCGACTGGAGTGTCTTGCCATTCAAAGCTGACTTTGCGAGGCTGGATAAAATAGGAAATGGAAGAGCCAATTCTTGTTGTTTTGAAGCGCGAAAGTAAAGACATGGTGTGAATCCATCACTGCTTGATCAAGACAGTATGAAAAAAATATCCCGAATTGCAGCAGGCAATACGGGACATTCTTTTATCCGATGAAACACATTCGGCTTATTTTTGTGGATCCTGTTCGACAATCTTTGTTGGATCGACTTCCACAGGCGCGTCCAGATCATTCAGTTCACTGGCACTGACTTCATGAGCGCTGTTGGTCTCATCTTCATCTTCTAATAATTCAATTGGTTCATCAGCTTCGTTTAAATCATGCATTGAAGCTTCAGGAATGCTGTCCAGATCAAATTCAGGTGCTTGATTCAAAGTGAAGTTCAAACGCCCGCCCATCACACTGGCCAGTTCTTCCAGACCTTGCTTGTTTAGAGAAGAAAACAGTTGAATCGAGAAATCCAGCTTCATCTTTTTCAGTTTGGCTTTCACTTCTTGTAGCGCTTTCGAAGCAGGGCCACGGTTCAGCTTGTCGGCTTTGGTCAGCAGCACATGTACGAATAATTTACGTGAATAGGCCCATTCCAGCATCATCACATCAAAGTGTTGTAGCGGATGACGGATATCCATCAGCAACACCAGACCTTGCAGGCTCTTGCGGTGAATCAGATAGTTTTCCAGTTCTTTCTGCCAGACAATTTTCATGGCTTCTGGGACCGCTGCATAGCCATAACCCGGTAAATCGACCAGACGCTGATCCGGATTGCCAAGGCTAAAGAAGTTGATCATCTGGGTACGGCCTGGTTTTTTGGACGCACGGGCCAACTGTTTCTGATTGGTCAGGGCATTGATGGCACTCGATTTACCCGCATTGGAACGGCCAGCAAAAGCCACCTCATAACCGGTATCTTCTACACACAAGCTGAGCTTGGGTGCACTCATCAGGAACTCAGCTTTGCGTAACCAGTTGAGGGCTTGTACCGAATATTCAGTAATGGCTGGATCGACCTTTTTTTCATAGCTGATCTTTTGCTTTGGGGCATTTGATGCCTTACTGTTTTTCGACTTTCCTCTGCTGTGATGCATGGCTCAACTTCAATGACTAATTATACAAGAAGCTATTATAAAGGAAGTCGGGCGGGCAAGCGAACTTTAGAATTGCCCAATAGAATAAGGGTATTAGAGATTGATCAGGCTAATTGGTGACTGGATACTAAAATGTTCCTTGGTCGGTTCAACGACATCACCCAGAATATATTGATCGAGACTGGTGTAGAACTGCTCCACCGCCTGATCCAGAATGCCTTTTAATCCGCAATTGGTACGTAATACACAGGGTGGATCATTACATTCCACAATCTGGTTGTCACGTTGCAGAATACGCACAATCTGTCCTAGCTGAACTTTCAGGGCAGCCGGATTAAGACGGATTCCACCGCCTTTACCGCGAGAGGTAATGAGCCAGTCCTGTTTCGCCATAAAGTAGGCAATTTTCATGGCATGGTTCTGTGAAATCTGTAAGCGCTCCGCCAGCTCGGCAATCGTATAAGGCAGATCGCGGGGTTGTGCAACATACATCAGTATGCGCAGCGCATAGTCAGTAAATTTATTCAGTTGCATGATAATACTGATGTTTTTGATGAAAAAAATTAGGGTTAGTCTAGCATACCAGGCTAACCCTCTGTTTTTATTTTAAGCTGAAGAAGCAGTTAGTGGCGTACACCACCTGTGCCAAAGGCTTCGCTATGAATGTTCTCAGCAGGAATTCCGCGAGCGACAAGCGCCTTTTGCTGTTCAGCCATAAATGGCATTGGGCCACAGAGATAGTAGTCTGCATTGGCTGGTAATAATGCGCTATCTACAGTGCTTAAGTCCAGTCGACCGGCAACATCATAATCCTCGCCCAGTTTATCGCTTGGGTGCGGGAATTCATAAGCAGTCATTGTGCTTAAACGTGGATATTTGGCTTTCAGGTCATGAATATGCTGTTTCATCGCATGAACCTGTTTGCTACGGCAGGCATGGATGAAAGTCACAGGTTGTGGCATGTCCAGAGTCACCAGCTGGTTTAGCATGGCCACCATTGGAGTTAGACCTACACCGCCACTGATGAACACATTACGTTTATTCGGATCAATCAGGTAGAAGTTACCTGTCGGTGCAGAGACTTCAATTTCTGAACCTTCTGGAAGGCTATGTAAAGTATTCGATACCCAACCTGGAACCATGTCGCCTTTCTGGTCTTCACGTTTCACCGAGATACGCAGGTAGTCTGCTTGTGGGCAAGTCGACAGGGTATATTGGCGTGGTTGTCTCAGATTTAACTCAGGTACAAACACACGTACAGAGATATATTGGCCAGCTTCATATTTCGGTAATGGACCGCCGTCGACTGGAGCCAGGTAGAAAGAAGTGATTTCGTCACTTTCCACGACTTTCTTGGCAATCTTGAAGTTGCGCCAGCCTAACCAGCTGCCTTTAGTCTGTTCATGCTGGTCGTAAATCGCTTTTTCAGTTGCAATGAACAGATCCGCCAGTTGACCGTACGCTGCAGCCCAAGCATCAATCAATGGATCATCCATCGAAATGTTCAGCACTTCACTGATCGAATGCAACAGGTTTTCCCCAACAATACCGTAATCCGGTGCCTTAATGTTTAAGCTCACGTGTTTATGTGCGATCAGCTCAACCACGGGTAACAGCACAGATGGATCTTCGATATTTTCAGCATAAGCCAGAACCGCACCTGCCAAGGCTTGTGCTTGAGCTCCACTGCGTTGATGTCCCATGTTAAAGGTTTCTTTCAAATCAGGATTATTGCCTAGCATGCGGTTATAGAAATAACCGGTCAGGGCAACCCCATTTTCACGAAGTACAGGAACAGTGGCTTTTACAAGGTCAATTTGCTGTGGAGTCATAGCTGATCTCTCATGGCTGTTATTTATAAGATGTATTTAGAATACATCTTATAAAATGCTTTTACAATATAGTAAAAGCATAAAACCATAAAAAAATTATGGGATATAAAAATATCCCATAAAAATGATGTTTTCGATCGGAGAAAGGAAGGTTATTTGCGCCCGAAGAGGGAACCTAATAGACCACGCACAATTTTCTGTCCGGTACTACCACCTAGACTACGTGCTGCACTTTTGGCAAAGGTGCCGACAATATCCTGAGTCAGTTTTTCTCGTTGCTTGGCTGCGCGTTCAGCTTCTTTTTGCTGTTCTCGTGCCAGACGTTCCTGTTCTTTAATTTGCTGCTTGGCAAGAGCTTCCTGTTCCTTGCTTTGCTGTTTGGCAAGTTCGGCGGCCTGAGCCTGTTGCTGGCGTTCTGCGACCTTGTTTTGCAGCATTTCATGGGCGCTATCCCGATCGACTGGCTGCTCATAAATACCGGCGACAATACTTTGCTGCATGAGAGCCTTGCGTTCTTCAAGCGAGATCGGTGTAAAGGATGAATGCGGCGGCATGACCCAGCCACGCTCTACTATTTGCGGAATGCCTTTTTCATCCAGGCAGCTAATTAGGGCTTCACCGACAGCAAGTTCGGTAATCACCTGATCGACTTTAAATTCAGGATTGGCTCGGAAAGTCTCTGCTGCGGTTTTCACTGCTTTTTGATCTTTGGGAGTGAAAGCCCGCAAAGCATGTTGAACCCGATTGCCGAGCTGGCCTAAGACACTTTCAGGTAAGTCCAACGGATTTTGCGTGACAAAATAAATCCCTACACCTTTCGAGCGAATTAGACGCACCACCTGCTCAATTTTTTCTTGCAGGGCAGGGCTGGCATTATCAAAGAGTAGGTGGGCTTCATCAAAGAAGAACACCAGTTTCGGTTTGTCCAGATCACCCACTTCTGGTAACTGTTCAAATAACTCTGACAGCATCCATAGCAGGAAAGTGGCGTACAACTTCGGTGTATTCATCAGCTTGTCGGCAGCCAGCAAATTGATATTGCCGCGGCCTTGGCTATCCGTTTGCAGGAAATCCATCAGGTCGAGTGCTGGCTCGCCAAAGAATTTATCCCCGCCTTGATCTGCAAGTGCCAATAAATTGCGTTGAATCGCACCGAGGCTGGCGGGGGAGAGATTGCCATATTCCGCTTTAAAGTCTGCAGCATGTTCGCTGACATAGCTGAGCATGGCTTTCAGGTCTTTAAAATCGATCAGTAACAAGCCCTGATCGTCGGCAATCCGGAAGACTGCCGAGAGAACACCTTCTTGCGTGTCATTCAGGTTCAGGATGCGGGCAAGCAAGAGTGGCCCAATTTCAGAAATCGTAGTACGGACCGGATGGCCTTGTTCACCAAACAGATCCCAGAATACGACCGGCGAAGCTTCAAAAGGAATCGAATCAATATTCAGACTTTTAATACGTTCATCAAACTTAGGATTACTTTCGCCTGGCTTGGCCAGGCTGGAAACATCGCCTTTGGCATCGGCAAGGAACACGGGTACACCAATGCGAGAAAAGTTTTCTGCCAAAACTTTCAAGGTTACCGTTTTGCCGGTTCCGGTCGCGCCGGCAATCAGTCCGTGACGGTTGGCAAGCTGTGAGTGCAGTACAATATCTTGCGTAGTATCACTGGTTTTTTTTGCAATAATGATTGGTGTACCCATAAATTTTCCTGTTGTTATTTATTCATTTTTAAGTTTTTTCATTTCTTGTAGTGCATGCTGAATATCTTCAATCAGATCTTCCGGATGTTCCAGACCAATACAGAAACGAACCAGAAAACCCTCCTTCAAATGTGAATGTTCAAGCACACGCATTTCTTTTAAGTTATATAGCATGACCAGACTGACAGGACCACCCCAGCTAAAGCCAAGCTTAAACAGTTTTAAGCTGTCACAGAAATTGCGAATATCTTGCAACTTGTAGTTATTGTCAAAAATTACGCTGACCACTCCGGCACTGTGTCCTTGCTTGCAAATTTCTTTCCAGTTTTTATGGCCAGCATTGTCAGTATCAGCCGGATGTAAGACCTGAACAAATTCTGGTTGTTGTTTGAGCCAGTCTAATAAGGTTAAGCAGCTTTGTGATTGATGTTCATATCGGAGTTGCATTGAAGCCAGACTACGTTGTACCTGAGCGACATCATCACCTGATACTGAAATACCCTGAATGGCATGGGCACGGAACAATTTGTGATGTAATTCTTTATCGCGGGTAACCACTGAACCCATCAGAATATCACCGCCACCACTTGGATATTTAGTCAGGGCATGCACGGTCATATCGACACTTAAATGATCCTCACCAAAATCAAATGCATTAAAGGCGAGACCTGCGCCCCAAGTATTGTCCAGCGCAGTGAGGATATTGTTGGCTTGAGCCTTCTTGACCAAGCGACTCAAATCAGGAAATTCTAAAGTCACGGAACCCGCCGCTTCCAGCCAAAGCAGTTTGGCTTTTTCCGAGGGCTGAAAAGTATCCGTGTCTATCGCATTATAGACTTTGACCTGAATACCATAGCGGGTTTCCAGATTGCGTAGATGTTCCATGTTTGGACTATAGATATTATCTGCAACCCACACTTCATCGCCCTGGCTTAAAAAACAAGAATTCACGAGATTAATCGCGGATAAACCACTCGGTGCCAGCAAGCAATATTGACCGCCTTCGATCTGGGCAATGCTATCGCCTAAGGTAAATGTCGTCGGTGTACCATGCGTGCCATAGCTATAGTCATAGTCATCAGTCCAGTGGCGATTAAATAGGGCATCAGTATTGTTAAAGATGATGGTGGATGCACGAAACAGGGGAGGTTGAATACTGGAAATATATTGCGGGGCCTTTCGTGGTGCATGAATCAGCGCTGTTTGAGGATTTTTTTTCACGTGAATGCTCTTAAATGTAATCAAATATTGCTTTAGCTTAAGAGAATCTCATTATTGCTGCCAGTTATGTTGTGAAATGTTGAAAAAATTGACATTGCTAAAAAGTTGGCTTCATTTTTGCAAAACCTAAAATCAGAGAGCTACAACAAAAGGTTTAGGCGCATGAAGTCGCAGTTAAAAGTACATTATTTTCAGCATATTGCTGGCGAGGGTTTTGGTAGTTGTATTGATTTTTTAAAGCAGCATCAGGCGCAAATTACTGCGACTGAATTCTTTGCTTTACCCGTCGATCGTCCACTCGATATAGAAGCTTTACCAGCAGTTGAAGAAGTTGATTTGCTGATCATCATGGGAGGCACCATGAGTGTCAATGATGAGGCAAATTATCCATGGCTCAAGATCGAAAAACGCTGGTTACGCCGTTATCTTTCTCAAGGCAAACCGGCGATTGGCCTATGTTTAGGTGGGCAGCTGATTGCCAATGCCTTGGGTGCGGCCGTCAGCCGTAACCAGGAGCAGGAGTTAGGCTGGACCACGGTACGCAAAGTCGCGCATGTACCCGAGGATTGTTTTATTTTACCTGAACAGTTTGAAATTATGCAGTGGCATAGTGAAACCTTTGAACTACCTAAAGGGGCAATTCATCTGGCAGAAAATGAAGCCTGTCGTAATCAGATGTATCAACTCGGCAAGAATGTCTTGGGGTTCCAGTTTCATCCGGAAATCACCCCGGAAACTTTAAAGCTGTTTTTGGAAAATGAAGAAGAAATTTCACAATTTTCTGGAAAATATGTACAGAACATCCAACAACTGAAAAGAACAACCAAAAATAATTTTATCCAAGGAAATCAAATACTAAATCAAGCTATTCAGTATGTTTTGGAAAAAACAGCCTAGTGAGTAAAAAATAAACAATTGATTTCCCGAATAAATTGAAATACAGCAAGAAAAACCGTAAAAGGGATTTGCTTATGCAATAAACAATGGCTATAATAAGCGACCCTTCGAGAGGAAGGGGGTTAACTGCGAAGAAAGTAGTTAACTATCGTTACAGTCGTGGCATCGATCACGACCTTAGTGATATTTCACTGCTCTTGACACTTGCCTTAAAATAGTGGGGTGAGATGCGTCAAGAGTGATTCTTTATATATTTGGCTTGGAGTTAACTGGTATGTCTAACCAGAGAATTCGTATCCGTCTTAAGTCTTTTGATCACCGTCTTATTGATCAATCAGCTCAAGAAATCGTAGAAACAGCAAAACGTACTGGCGCACAAGTTTGTGGTCCAATTCCAATGCCTACACGCATTGAACGTTTTAACGTTTTAACATCACCACACGTTAACAAAGATGCGCGTGACCAATACGAGATCCGCACTTACAAACGTTTGATCGACATCGTTCAACCTACAGACAAAACTGTAGATGCATTGATGAAGTTAGATCTTGCAGCTGGTGTTGATGTTCAGATCGCATTGGGTTAAGGCTTTCGGGTTAATTAACGCTCTAAGTTAATTAGGCCGCTTTTTTAGAGGTTTATGCACATGGCTATTGGTTTAGTCGGTCGCAAGTGCGGTATGACACGTATCTTTACAGATGCTGGTGTTTCTGTGCCTGTTACAGTGATTGAGGTTGATCCTAACCGCATCACTCAAATCAAAACGCTTGAAACTGATGGTTATCAAGCGATTCAAATCACTACTGGTGAACGTCGCGAATCTCGCGTAACTAACGCTCAGAAAGGTCACTTCGCGAAAGCTGGTGTTGCTGCTGGTCGTCTGGTTCAAGAATTCCGCGTTTCAGAAGCTGAGCTTGAAGGTCGTGAAGTTGGCGCTACTATCGGTGTAGATCTGTTCACAGTGGGTCAAATTGTTGACGTAACTGGTCAGTCTAAAGGTAAAGGTTTCCAAGGTGGTGTTAAGCGTTGGAACTTCCGTACTCAAGACGCTACTCACGGTAACTCTGTTTCTCACCGTGTTCTAGGTTCTACAGGTCAAAACCAGACTCCTGGTCGCGTGTTCAAAGGCAAAAAAATGGCTGGCCATTTAGGTGCTGAACGCGTAACTGTACAGGGTCTTGAAATTGTATCTATCGACGCAGAACGTTCAGTTCTAGTAGTTAAAGGTGCGATTCCTGGCGCTACTGGTGGCGACGTAACTGTTCGTCCTACGATCAAGGCCTGAGGGGAAATAACGTGAATTTAAATACTGTTTCCGGCTCTGCTGTTGAATTATCAGAAGTTGCGTTCGGTCGTGAATTTAATGAAGCTCTTGTACACCAAGTTGTTACAGCTTACTTAGCTGGTGGTCGTCAAGGTTCTAAAGCTCAGAAATCACGTGCAGACGTTTCTGGCGGTGGTAAAAAACCATTCCGTCAAAAAGGTACTGGCCGCGCTCGTGCTGGTTCTATTCGTAGCCCAATCTGGGTTGGCGGTGGTAAAACTTTTGCTGCTCGTCCACAAGACTGGTCTCAAAAAGTAAACCGTAAAATGTACCGCGGTGCTATGCAATGCATCCTGGCTGAACTTGTTCGTCAAGATCGCTTAGTTCTAGTTGAAGAGTTTGCTGTTGCAGCTCCAAAAACTAAAGAATTGCTTGCAAAACTTAACGACTTGAATGCTACTCGTGCATTGATCGTTACTGATGCTGTTGATGAGAACTTGTATCTAGCTGCTCGTAACCTTCCACACGTTGATGTGGTTGATGCGACTGCAATCGATCCTGTTAGCTTGATCGCGTTCGATAAAGTTGTTATGTCTGTAGCTGCTGCTAAGAAAATTGAGGTAGAACTCGGATGAACAACGAACGTTTATATCAAGTCCTGCAAGGACCTGTTTTCTCAGAAAAAGCACAAGTTTTAGGTGAAACTGCTGGTGTTCAAGTATTCAAAGTTGCACTTGATGCAAACAAGCTTGAAATCAAAAAAGCAGTGGAACAATTGTTTGGTGTAGAAGTTGTTAAAGTTAACACTACGATCACTAAAGGTAAAACTAAACGCTTTGGTAAAACATTAGGACGTCGTTCTGATGTTAAAAAAGCATACGTCACCCTGAAAGCTGGCCAAGATGTTGAAATGGCTGACTTGGGCGATGCCGCTGAAAGCGCAGCGGAATAAGGACGAAAACTATGCCTATTCAAAAATGTAAGCCAACGTCTCCAGGACGTCGCTTTGTAGAGAAAGTGGTTCATGATCACCTTCACAAAGGCGCGCCTTATGCTCCACTAGTTGAAGCTAAAAAACGTACTGGCGGCCGTAATAACAACGGTCACATTACGACTCGTCACGTTGGTGGCGGTCACAAACAACACTACCGTTTAATCGACTTCAAACGTAACAAAGACGGCATCCCAGCTGTAGTTGAGCGTATTGAATACGATCCAAACCGTACTGCGCACATTGCGTTGTTGAAGTATGCTGACGGTGAACGTCGCTACATCATCGCGCCTAAAGGTTTACGCGCTGGTGATTCAGTTCAATCTGGTAACGATGCTCCAATCCGTCCAGGTAACTGCTTGCCACTTCGCAACATGCCTATCGGTTCTACTCTTCACAACATCGAACTTAAAATCGGTAAAGGCGCGCAGTTAGCTCGTTCAGCTGGTACTTCTGTTCAGTTGTTGGGTCGTGACGGTTCCTACGCTATCGTTCGTCTTCGTTCAGGCGAGATGCGTAAAATTCATGTTGAATGCCGCGCTGTGTTAGGTGAAGTATCTAACTCAGAAAGCAACCTTCGCTCACTAGGTAAAGCTGGTGCATCACGCTGGCGTGGTGTTCGTCCTACCGTTCGTGGTATGGCGATGAACCCAGTTGATCACCCACACGGTGGTGGTGAAGGGCGTAACAAAGGTATTCAACCTGTAAGCCCATGGGGTCAAAAAGCTAAAGGGTACAAAACACGTACCAACAAGCGTACGACTAAGATGATTATTCGCGACCGTCGCGTTAAGTAACAAGTAAAGGAATCTGACAATGCCTCGTTCTCTGAAAAAAGGCCCATTCGTCGATGCGCACTTGTTCGCTAAGGTTGAAGCGGCTATCGCGGCTAATAACCGTAAGCCGATCAAAACTTGGTCGCGTCGTTCGATGATCCTCCCGGATTTTGTTGGTTTAACAATTTCTGTACACAATGGCCGTAACCATGTTCCAGTGATCATCTCTGAACATATGGTTGGACACAAGCTTGGTGAATTTGCACCGACTCGTACCTACCGTGGTCACGGTGTTGACAAGAAATCTAAACGTTAATAGGTGCTATGATGGAAGTAACTGCTAAATTACGCGGTGCCGCTATCTCGGCACAAAAAGCTCGTTTGGTTGCAGATCTTATCCGCGGCAAATCTGTTGCGCACGCTCTTAACATCTTAAACTTCAGCAACAAAAAAGCTGCAGTATTGGTTAAGAAAGCGTTGGAATCTGCAATTGCAAACGCTGAACATAATAACAGTTTAGATGTAGACGACCTTAAAGTTTCTACGATCTACGTTGATGAAGGCATGAGCCTGAAACGTATTATGCCACGTGCTAAAGGCCGTGCAGATCGTATTACTAAGCGTACTTGTCACATCACCGTTAAGGTAGGGGTTTGATATGGGTCAGAAGGTTCATCCAATCGGTATCCGCCTAGGTGTTGTGAAACGTCATAACGCTAACTGGTATGCGAGTCCGAAACAATACGCTGAATACTTGCTTAAAGATTTGCAAGTTCGTGAGTTTTTAACTAAAAAACTTAAGAATGCAATGATCAGCAATATTCTTATCGAACGTCCAACAGGCGCTGCTAAAGTAACTATTAGCACTGCTCGTCCTGGTATCGTAATCGGTAAAAAAGGCGAAGACATTGAGAAATTACAACGCGAATTAACATCTATTATGGGTGTTCCTGCGCAAGTAAGTATCAACGAAATTGATCGTCCAGACTTAGACGCGCGTCTAGTTGCTGAAGCTATCGCTTCTCAATTGGAAAAACGTGTAATGTTCCGTCGTGCTATGAAGCGTGCGGTTCAAAACACTATGCGTGCTGGTGCGAAAGGTATCAAAGTAGAAGTTTCAGGCCGTTTAGGTGGTGCTGAGATTGCTCGTACTGAATGGTATCGTGAAGGTCGTGTACCTCTACATACTCTTCGTGCAGATATCGACTACGCGACTATGCGTGCTGAGACTACTTACGGTACGATTGGTGTTAAAGTTTGGATCTTCCGTGGCGAGATCTTGGGTGGCATGAAACAAGTCATGAACCCAGCTCCAGCTGAAGAACGTCCAGCTAAACGCGGTCGCGGTCGTGGTGAAGGTCAAGAGCGTCGTGGTCGTCGCAATGATCGTTCTGCTGAAAAAGGAGAATAATCCATGTTGCAACCTAAACGTACTAAATTCCGTAAGGTGCAAAAAGGCCGTAACACTGGTCTAGCTCACCGCGGTAGCTCAGTATCTTTTGGTACTATCGCACTTAAATCAATCGAACGTGGTCAAATGACTGCACGTCAAATTGAAGCAGCGCGTCGTACAATTAGCCGTCGTATTAAACGTGGTGGTAAAATCTTTATCCGTGTATTCCCGGACAAGCCAATTACTTCTAAACCACTTGAAGTGCGTATGGGTAAAGGTAAAGGTTCTGTGGAATACTGGGTTTGCCAAATCAAACCAGGTAAAGTCTTGTACGAAATTGATGGTGTTAACGAAGACCTAGCTCGCGAAGCGTTCACGCTTGCTGCTGCTAAACTTCCGTTTAAAACCACTATCGTGACTCGGACGGTAATGTAATGAAAACTAAAGATCTACGTGAAAAGTCGGTAGAAGAGTTGACAGCTTTGCTTGATGAGCAACAGCTAAACCAATTCCGTCTTCGTATGGCGAAAGCAACTGGTCAATTGGGTAAATCGCACGAAGTGCAATTGACTCGCAAGACTATTGCTCGTATCAAGACCCTCCTTACCGAAAAACAGGGGAACGGACAATGAGTGAAAATACAGTCCGCACGTTAACAGGCAAAGTAGTAAGCGACAAGATGGAAAAATCTATCGTTGTTCTTATCGAACGCCGTGTTCAACACCCGTTGTATGGCAAATCAATCCGCCGTTCAACAAAATTACATGCTCATGATGAGAACAACACAGCTAAAGTTGGCGACGTTGTAACCATTAAAGAAAGCCGCCCAATGTCTAAAACTAAGTCATGGACTTTAGTTGAAGTTGTTGAAGCAGCTGCTGAGTAATTAACGTTCTTGTTGCATCATCGGTCAATTTCGAGTACTCTTTGAGCCTTTCGAAATTGTGACCGGTGATGCTCGGTTTTGGAGTAGGGCAATGATTCAGACCGAAACTATGCTCGACGTAGCAGACAACAGTGGTGCTCGCCGCGTACAATGTATTAAAGTACTTGGTGGTTCACATCGTCGTTATGCTTCTGTTGGCGACATTATTAAAGTTACTGTAAAAGAAGCAATTCCACGCGCACGTGTTAAAAAAGGTGACGTGATGAATGCAGTAGTTGTACGTACAAAATTCGGTATCCGTCGTCCAGACGGTTCAGTGATTCGTTTCGACGATAACGCTGCTGTTATTTTGAACAACAACAAAGCGCCGATTGCAACTCGTATTTTCGGACCAGTGACTCGTGAACTTCGTACTGAACAGTTCATGAAAATTATTTCATTGGCTCCTGAAGTTCTATAAGAGGCGATCATGGCTAAGATTAAAAAAGGCGATCAAGTAATTGTGATCGCAGGTAAAGAAAAAGGCAAACAGGGTACTGTTCTGTCTGTTTCTAATGACCGCGTTAAGGTTGAAGGCCTTAACTTGGTGAAGAAGCATCAAAAGCCGAACCGTGTTACTGGCGCTGAAGGCGGCATCGTAACTCAAGAAGCTTCGCTTCACATTTCAAACGTGGCAATTTTTAATGCTACAACCCAAAAGGCTGACCGTGTTGGTTACCAAACGATTGACGGCGTGAAAACTCGCGTATTCAAATCTAATGGTGAATCAGTGGCGGTAGCGAAGTAATAGGTTGAAAAAGGCAATGGCCAGACTTAAAGCACGTTACAACGACGAACTTAAAGCTCAATTAAAAGAACAATTGGGAATTAAGAATGTGATGGAGATCCCTCGCATCACTAAAATCACTATCAACATGGGTGTTGGTGCAGCTTCTGCTGACAAGAAACTCCTTGATGGTGCTCTTTCTGATATGCAAGCTATCGCTGGTCAAAAACCAGTTCTTACGTTAGCTCGTAAATCTATCGCTGGTTTCAAAATCCGTGATGGTTGGCCGATTGGTTGTAAAGTTACTTTACGCGGCGAACGTATGTACGAATTCTTAGACCGTCTGATCTCGATTGCGATTCCTCGTATCCGTGACTTCCGTGGTTTCTCTGCGAAATCATTTGATGGTCGTGGTAACTACTCAATGGGTCTTAAAGAACAGATCATGTTCCCTGAGATCGATTTTGACAAGATTGACCGTATTCGTGGTATGGACATTACCATCACTACGACTGCTCGCACCGATGACGAAGGCCGTGCGCTAATGCGTGCATTCGGCTTCCCGTTCAAATAAGAGGTCGAAATGGCTAAGAAAAGTATGATTAATCGCGAATTGAAACGCGAAGCTACTGTTGCTAAATACGCTGCAAAACGTGCTGAATTAAAAGCAATTATTGCAAACGTAAATGCTTCAGATGAAGAACGTTTCGATGCGATGATGAAATTACAGGCATTACCACGTAATGCATCTCCAGTACGTCTACGTAACCGTTGTGGTTTAACTGGTCGTCCTCATGGTTACTTCCGTAAGTTCGGCTTAAGCCGTAACATGGTACGCGATAAAGTAATGCAAGGTGATGTACCTGGCGTTGTTAAGGCAAGCTGGTAAGGAGCACTATAAATGAGTATGCAAGATACCGTTGCCGACATGCTAACACGTGTTCGTAACGCACAAATGGCAAAGAAACAAACTGTTTCTATGCCTAATTCTAAGTTGAAAGTTGCGATTGCTAACGTACTTCAACAAGAAGGTTATATTTCAAACGTAGAAGTTGCTGAAGTTGAAGGCAAAGCAACTCTTACTTTGACTTTAAAATATTTTGAAGGCAAGCCAGTTATCGAAACTGTGAAACGCGTAAGCCGTCCAGGTCTACGTCAGTATCGCGGTAAAGATGCACTTCCAAGCGTTAAGCAAGGTTTAGGTATTGCAATTGTTTCTACAAGCAAAGGCATCATGACTGATCGCGCTGCACGTGCTGCAGGCGTTGGTGGTGAAGTTATTGCTTTTGTTTCTTAATAGGTGATTCCTCATGTCTCGTGTGGCTAAAGCCCCAGTAACTGTACCTAACGGTGTAACAGTTACTCAGAACGGCCGGCAGGTCGAAGTGAAAGGCAGCAAAGGTACATTGTCTTTCAACCTGCATGCGCTGGTCGAGCTAAAACAGGAAGACGGTACTCTAGTTATTGCTCCTAAAGCTGAATCTAAAGACGCTTGGATGCAAGCTGGTACTGCTCGCGCTGTGCTTAACAACCTTGTAAAAGGTGTAAGCGAAGGTTTCGAACGTAAGTTACAACTTATCGGTGTTGGTTATAAAGCTGCGGTTAAAGGTAACGTTGTTAACCTTAACCTTGGTTTCTCTCACCCGATCGACTATACGCTTCCTGAAGGTGTAACTGCTGAAACTCCAACTGCAACTGAAATCGTACTTAAATCTGCTGATAAAGCAGTTCTAGGTCAAGTCGCTGCAGATATCCGTGGTTACCGTCCACCAGAGCCTTATAAAGGTAAAGGTGTTCGTTATTCTGACGAAGTTGTACTTCGTAAAGAAGCTAAGAAGAAATAAGGCGCGAGGTTCTTATGAACGAAAAGAAACAATCCCGTTTGCGTCGTGCGAAAAGCACACGCTTGCACATCCGTGCATTGGGTGCGACTCGTTTGTGTGTAAACCGCACTCCGCGTCACATCTATGCTCAAGTTATCTCAGCAGATGGTGGCAAAGTATTAGCGCAAGCTTCTACTCTAGACGCTACTTTACGTGCGGGTACTACTGGTAACGTTGAAGCAGCTCAAAAAGTAGGTGCTTTAATCGCAGAACGCGCTAAAGCAGCTGGTGTTACTAAAGTTGCATTTGACCGTTCTGGTTTCAAATATCATGGTCGTATCAAAGCCTTGGCTGATGCTGCCCGTGAAAACGGCTTGGAGTTCTAATCATGGCTAAAGTTGAACAAAACGAAGGTCTTGTTGAAAAGCTGGTTGCCGTTGATCGTGTAGCCAAAGTTGTTAAGGGTGGTCGTATCTTCTCTTTCACAGCATTAACTGTTGTGGGTGATGGTAATGGTCGCGTAGGTTTTGGTCGTGGTAAAGCGCGTGAAGTTCCAGCTGCTATTTCTAAAGCACTTGAAGCTGCTCGTCGTAACATGATTACTGTTGACCTTGTTGATGGTACTGTTCAGCACCCTATCAATGCTCGTCACGGTGCAAGCCGCGTTTACATGCAACCTGCTTCTGAAGGTACTGGTGTAATTGCTGGTGGCGCGATGCGTGCAGTTTTAGAAGCTGTTGGCGTACGTAACGTATTAACTAAATGTTATGGCTCTACAAACGCTGCTAACGTAGTAAACGCGACTTTTAATGGTTTGCGTGATATGACTTCTCCTGAGAAAGTTGCTGCGAAACGTGGTTTAACAGTAGAACAAATTCAAGGGTAATCAATCATGAAAACGATTAAAGTTACCCAGACTAAATCTGCATCGCACCGCTTGAAAAATCACAAGCTGAGCCTGAAAGGTTTAGGTCTGCGTCGTATTGGTCATACTGTAGAAGTGCAAGATACGCCTTCTAACCGTGGTATGATCAACCAAGTCTACTATATGGTTAGTGTAGAGGAATAAGCCATGACTCTGCGTTTAAATACAATTGCACCTGCAGAAGGTGCTAAGCGTGACAACCTTCGTCTAGGTCGTGGTATCGGTTCTGGCGTTGGTAAGACTGGTGGTCGTGGTATCAAAGGTCAAAACTCACGTAAGAGCGGTGGTACTCGTCCAGGTTTCGAAGGTGGTCAAACTGCACTTTATCGTCGTTTGCCTAAATTCGGTTTCACTAGCCAATTGGCTTTGAAAACTGCTGAAGTACGTTTATCTGAGCTTGCTAAAGTTGAAGGCGACATCGTGTCTCTTGAAACTTTAAAAGCTGCGAACGTTGTACGTAAAGACATGACTCGTGCTCGTATCGTACTTTCTGGTGAAATTACTCGTGCATTCACTGTACAAGGTGTTGCATTGACTAAAGGCGCTAAAGCTGCTGTTGAAGCTGCTGGCGGTAAAGTCGAGGAGTAATCCCCAGTGTCTATGACTCCTAGTTCTTCAGGTCATGTCAACATGATGAAAGGCCAACCATTTCATGTGAAATACCGTGAAATTATTCGTCGAATGATGTTTCTCATTGGTGCGTTGTTGGTGTTTCGACTAGGAGCGCATATTCCAGTACCAGGGATTAATAATGCCGCGCTAGAAAATCTGTTTAATGCAAACCAAGGTACCATCCTTGGTTTGTTTAACATGTTTTCGGGTGGTGCATTAGAGCGAATGTCGATTCTTGCTTTAGGGATTATGCCATACATCTCTGCATCGATTATTGTGCAGTTAATGTCTACAGTGGTTCCATCGCTCGAAGCTTTGAAAAAAGAAGGCGAGCAGGGCAAACGTAAGATTAACCAATACACACGACAAGGCACGCTGTTCCTTGCACTTGTGCAAGCAATTGGTATGTGTGCTGGCCTGATCAGCCAGGGAATTACCCTGACCTCTGGTCTGGCTTTTTATGTTCCTGCGGTGACCTCTTTGGTTGCGGGGACCATGTTCTTGATGTGGCTGGGTGAACAGATTACCGAGCGTGGGGTGGGCAATGGTATTTCCATGATCATCTTCGCAGGTATCGTTGCAGGATTGCCGACTTTAGTTATGCAGTCTCTAACTTCAGTTGATAATGGCCAGTCTAGTCTAATTGGATTAGCAATTTTTGGTCTGTTATCGATTGCTGTACTTGCAGCGATTGTGTTTATCGAGAAGGCGCAACGTCGTATTCCGGTGAACTATGCTCAAAAGCAGCAGGGACGTCGTGTATTTACTGCACAGCAAACGCACTTGCCATTAAAAATTAATATGGCGGGTGTAATTCCGGCAATTTTTGCCAGCTCTTTACTTTTGTTCCCAGCGAGCTTAGGTCAATGGGTTGGTAGTTCGGATCCAAGTGCAGGAATTATCAAGCGTAGTCTACAAGACTTGGCATTGGTGTTATCGCCTGGTCAGCCGTTGTATTTGGTGCTCTTTGGTGCGTTAATTATCTTTTTCTGTTACTTCTATACAGCACTGGTATTTAGTCCTAAAGAAGTGTCAGAGAACTTGAAACGCAGCGGAGCTTACGTGCCTGGTATTCGTCCAGGTGAGCAAACTGCTCGTTACTTAGATCATATTCTCAATCGTTTGACCTTTATTGGCGCGATATACATCACTGTCATCTGTTTAATGCCGATGATTCTGCAAAGCTCTTTTGGTATTCCATTTAGCTTGGGTGGAACATCGTTGCTGATCGTGGTAGTGGTGGTGATGGACTTTATGGCTCAGCTTCAAGCACATCTCACCTCGCACCAGTATGACAATCAAACGTTAATGAGAAAAACGACTGCTCATCCTAAGGGATAAGCGCACTTAGAGGTTTCATCATGAAAGTACAAGCTTCTGTAAAGAAAATTTGTGGTAGCTGTAAAGTTATCCGTCGTAATGGGGTTATCCGCGTAATTTGTAGCGCAGAACCTCGTCATAAGCAGCGTCAAGGTTAATCTGATCAAGACCTGTTGATTTCAGTAGGCGAATTGGGTTATTATCCGCCCCTCAAGATTTTTGTGGGGCGGTTGATTATCTCTACTGCCTTTTTGGAGAAAATTGAATGGCTCGTATTGCCGGTGTAAACATTCCGGATAACAAGCATGCTGTTATCTCTCTAACGTACATCTTTGGTATTGGTCGCCACACTGCTAAGTCAATCTTAGCTGCTGCGGGTATCCCAACTACTACTAAGATCCGTGAATTAGATGACGCTCAGCTTGATGCGATTCGTGCAGAAATTGCCAAGGTTCCGACCGAAGGTGATTTACGTCGCGAAATTTCCATGAACATTAAACGTTTAATGGATTTAGGCTGCTACCGCGGTCTTCGTCATCGTCGCAGCTTGCCTGTCCGTGGTCAACGCACCAAAACTAACGCACGTACCCGTAAAGGTCCGCGCAAACCAATTAAGAAATAAGATTTCTGGAAGCTAAAAGATGGCTAAAGATACTCGCACACGCAAGAAGGTCACTCGTACCGTCTCTGAAGGTGTTGCACACATTCACGCTTCTTTTAATAACACCATTGTGACTATTACCGATCGTCAAGGTAATGCACTGGCTTGGGCCACTTCAGGTGGACAAGGCTTCCGTGGATCACGTAAATCAACTCCGTTTGCTGCTCAGGTAGCTGCTGAAGTTGCTGGTAAAGCTGCTTTAGATTACGGTTTGAAAAACTTGGACGTCCTTGTGAAAGGTCCTGGTCCAGGTCGTGAGTCTGCGGTTCGTGCATTAGGTGCAGTGGGTTATAAAATTAACAGCATTACCGATGTGACTCCAATCCCTCACAACGGTTGCCGTCCACCTAAAAAACGTCGCGTGTAAGGAGAAACATTCATGGCTCGTTATATTGGTCCAAAATGCAAACTCTCTCGCCGCGAAGGGACAGACCTGCAATTAAAATCTGGCGTTAAACCATTTGACGTCAAAACTAAAAAACACGCTAAAGCTCCTGGTCAACATGGTGGAGCTCGTGGCGGTAAACAATCTGAGTACTCACTACAATTACGTGAAAAACAAAAAGTACGTCGTATGTACGGTGTTTTAGAGCGTCAATTTAGTAACTACTACAAAGAAGCTGCTCGTGTTAAAGGCGCAACTGGTGAAAACCTGTTGAAATTGCTCGAAAGCCGTCTTGATAACGTTGTTTATCGCATGGGTTTTGGTTCTACACGTGCAGAAGCTCGTCAGTTAGTATCTCACCGTTCAATCACTTTAAATGGCCGCCGCGTTAACATCGCGTCTATCCAAGTTAAAGCTGGTGACGTGATTGCAGTTCACGAAGGCGCTAAACAACAATTACGTATCAAAAACGCAATTGAATTAGCTGCTCAACGTGGCATTCCTTCTTGGATGGAAGTAGATCATTCTAAACTAGAAGGTACGTTCAAAGCTGCACCGGATCGTTCTGATTTACCTGCTGAAATCAACGAAAGCTTGATTGTAGAATTGTATTCTAAATAATCCTTGAGGTAGCAATATGACGCGTACTGCAAATGAGTTTCTAACTCCGCAAGCGATCAAGGTCGAAGCGGCAAGCGGGACCTCGGCAAAAGTTATTCTAGAACCCTTAGAGCGTGGCTTTGGTCATACTCTGGGCAATGCTTTACGTCGCATCCTTCTTTCTTCTTTACCTGGCGCTGCTGTGGTAGAAGTTGAGATTGAAGGTGTTGAGCACGAGTACAGTACTTTGGAAGGCTTGCAGCAGGACATCGTCGAGCTCTTGCTGAACCTAAAAGGATTGTCTATTAAGCTGTTCGATCAAAATGAAGCTTATTTAACATTAGAGAAACAAGGTCCAGGCGACGTAACTGCGGCTGACCTTCGTTTACCTCATAATGTTGAAGTGGTTAACCCTGAACACTTGATCGGCACATTAAGTGCATCAGGCAATCTTAAGATGCGCCTGAAAGTGGCTCAAGGCCGTGGCTATGAGACTTCTGACTCACGTTTCCCAGAAGGCGAGACTCGCCCAGTGGGTCGTTTACAGTTAGATGCATCTTACAGCCCGATCAAACGTGTGTCTTACACAGTGGAAAACGCTCGTGTAGAACAACGTACTGACCTTGATAAACTGGTCATTGATCTTGAAACCAACGGTACAGTTGATCCTGAAGAAGCAATCCGCAAAGCGGCAACAATCTTGCAACAACAAATTGCAATCTTTGTTGATCTTCAGAAAGATCAAGCTCCTGTGGCTCAAGAACCTCGTGAAGAAGTTGATCCAATTTTGCTTCGTCCAGTAGATGATCTAGAGCTAACTGTTCGTTCTGCTAACTGTTTGAAAGCAGAAAACATTTACTACATTGGTGATCTTGTACAGCGTACTGAGGTTGAGTTACTTAAAACTCCTAACCTTGGTAAAAAATCGCTTACTGAGATCAAAGATGTTCTGGCTTCCAAAGGCTTACAACTCGGCATGCGTTTAGAGAACTGGCCACCAGCTAGTCTCCGTATGGACGATCGTTTCGCCTATCGTAGCCGTTAATTAAGTAGGACTATCACCATGCGTCATCGTAATAGTGGTGTGAAATTAGGCCGTACAAGCAGTCATCGTAAAGCGATGTTCCAAAACATGGCTAACTCTTTGTTCGAGCACGAGTTGATCAAAACAACTGTGCCTAAAGCAAAAGAATTACGTCGTGTTGCTGAGCCTTTAATCACTTTAGCTAAAGTCGATACAGTAGCAAACCGTCGTTTGGCGTTTGCTCGTACTCGTTCAGCTGCAACTGTTGGTAAATTATTTACCGTTCTTGGCCCTCGTTACAAAGAGCGTAACGGCGGTTATCTACGTGTTCTTAAAGCGGGCTTCCGTGCAGGTGATGCTGCACCGATGGCTTACGTTGAGCTAGTAGATCGCGAAGTTAACTAATTTCGTGTAGAGCAGCAAACGTTGTTCGAAAAGGTCGGTTGAATAAACCGGCCTTTTTTAATGCCTAGCATTTACCCATTATCAGGCTGTTTAGAAATTTGTCCTTAAAAGATAAAAAAATAATCACTTTTATTTAAACTTGACATTGTGTATTGTCAATTTTGTGCTTTAATAAAAATATATGACAATGCTCAGGAAAAAGAAGAATATGGAAAAGCAAGTTGATATTTTAATTATAGGCGCGGGGATCTCTGGAATTGGTCTGGCAGCCCATCTTTCTAAACATAGTCCTCAACGCTCATTCGAAATTATTGAACGTCGTGAAAGCTTTGGCGGTACGTGGGACCTGTTTAAATATCCGGGTATCCGTTCAGATTCGGATATGTCGACTTTTGGTTTCAACTTCAAGCCGTGGAAAAAAGAAAGTGTATTGGCTTCCGGCTCGGCAATTAAAAATTATCTTGCAGAAGTGGTTCAGGAATTTAACTTGAGCTCAAAAATTCATTTTCAACATCGCGTCGTTAGTGCCAATTATGATTCAGCGACACGTAAATGGTCAGTCGTAGTTGAAAATGCTCAGGGCAAAAAGCAGACCTGGATCGCTAACTTTGTTCTTGGCTGTACCGGTTACTACAATTATGATCAAGGCTTCCAGCCGGAATTCCCGAATCAGGAAGCATTCAAAGGTACATTCATTCACCCGCAGCATTGGCCTGAAAATCTGGACTATAGCGGAAAAAAAGTAGTCATTATTGGCAGTGGTGCAACAGCGATTACATTGGTTCCTGCCATGGTTAAAGGCGGTGCAGGGCATGTGACCATGTTACAGCGCTCTCCAACCTATATCGCGTCAGTGCCTTCGATCGATATGATTTACTCAAAAATGCGTAAATTATTGCCTGAAGATGTGGCCTATAAGCTGACCCGTGCGCGTAATATCGGCGTGCAGCGTGGTATCTATGCACTCGCACAAAAACAGCCAAAACTACTGAAAACATTATTATTAAAATCTGTACAGTTCCAGCTGAAAGGAAAAGTGGATATGAAACACTTTACCCCAAATTATGAACCTTGGGATCAGCGCCTATGTGTAGTGCCAGATGGGGATTTATTCAAAATCCTGCGTGAAGGTCATGCATCTGTAGAAACAGATCATATCGAGAAATTTACTGAAACTGGGATTCAGCTGAAATCAGGTAAACATCTGGATGCGGATATTATTGTGTCTGCTACTGGTTTAAATATTCAGATTCTGGGTGGTATTCAGGCCACGATGGATGGCAAGCCTTTGGATACGTCGAAGCATATGCTGTATCAAGGGGTCATGGTCAGTGATGTACCGAATATGGCGCTGATTATTGGTTATATCAACGCTTCCTGGACCTTGAAAGTGAACATTGCCGCAGAATATATCTGTCGTCTTCTCAATTATATGGATCACCATGGTTATGATGAAGTGATTCCAGAAGGGGATGCCACCGAGTTGCTGGAAGATACGGTGATGGGAAGTCTGACTTCAGGCTATATTGCCCGTGCCGCAGATGTAATGCCGAAACAGGGTAAGCATGCGCCTTGGAAAGTATCCAATAATTATCTGGCGGACCGTAAAGAGCTGAAAACTGCATCTTTTGAAGATGGAGTATTGAAATTTAAATCGAAATCCAGTGCTGTGCCAGCCAAGCCAAGATTGGTGTCTTAAGTAGAGGCATAGATAAAAGGAGTACCTGATGTACTCCTTTTTTACAAATTAGAGGGATCTGGAAATTAGTTCCTTCATGATTTCATTGGTCCCTGCATAAATGCGGTTCGCGCGATTATCCAGATACGCTCGTGCAATCGGATATTCCAGCATATAGCCATAACCGCCATGCAGTTGCAGGCATTCATCAACCACTTTGGTATACAGTTCAGAAATTTTGTATTTGGCAGCTGCAGCGGCATCAATTCCCAATTCCTGATTAAGCTGTAGTTGCATACAACGGTCCAGATAAGCTCGGCAGATTTCAATTTCGGTACGCAGTTCTGCCAGTTTAAAACGGGTATTTTGAAAAGCGCTGATCGGTTTGCCAAAGGCTCGACGTTCTTTGGTGTATTTTACCGTATGTGCGAATGCCGCTTCTGCCCCTGCCTGACATATGATGGCCACAATTAACCGCTCCCAAGCCAGTTCTTTCATCAGCATCATAAAACCCATGCCTTCCTGACCTAGCAGGTTTTCTTTAGGCACACGGACATTGTCAAAGAACAGTTCACAGGTATCCTGACCTTTCATGCCGATTTTATTTAAGGGTTTACCTTTACTAAATCCTGCACGATCTGCTTCGACCATAATCAAAGAAAGATTGGCAGAGCCTTTCTCACTATGACCCGTCTTACATACCGCAATTGCCGTATCACAAAGATAGCCATTGGTAATGAAGATTTTAGATCCATTAATCACATATTCATCGTCTTCTAACACTGCACTGGTGCGTACTGCCTGCAGGTCGGAGCCAGTTCCAGGTTCGGTCATCGCAATTGCCGTGACCACTTCACCTGTAGCCATTTTCGGGAGCCATTGCTGCTTTTGTGTTTCATTGCCAAAGTTCAGAATATAATTGGCCACGATATCGGAGTGCAGTGAAAATCCTGTCGCAGAGTCGCCTGCATAGGCCTGTTCCTCGATCAGGATCATACTGTATAAACGATCCACCCCTGAACCGCCATAAGCTTCAGGCATCGTGGCACAGAGAAGGCCAAGTTCACCGGCTTTATTCCAGAGCTCACGATCGATATGCTGTTGCTGTTCATATTTTTCTGTATGAGGAATCACTTCCTTTTCATAGAATTTACGGACCATCTCCCGAAAGGCTTCATGTTCATCATTGAAAAGCTGACGTGGCAGCATGCTGGCCAATGGACGGATCGCGCTCGAATGCATCTTATAATTTCCTTATTGTGATGTTTTATTTAACTTAAGATAGAGCAGACGAGGGAACAATGAGCTGAATGTTCAAATCTGGAGAATCTGCTGATGCTTTTGGTCATTTGTATGAAATACCTCGAAATTCAGCAATGGCTTAAGGTAAACTACTCAGGTTTGTAACGAGTTGGGAAAATTCGATGACTGATGACATCACCTTAGAAGAGCGCAAAGTGATTTATCGCGCGCGTCGTGGCTTGAAAGAGATCGATGTATATTTTGATCCCTACGTGAAAAACTATTATCTCACTGCTGATCCCTTCGAAAAACAGATGTTTGCTGAGCTGGTTGCACAGGAAGATCCAGACCTGCTGGACTGGTTTATGGAAGTGTCTGAACCCCCACGCCCTGAATTAAAAGATTTTATCAAGAAGCTTAAATTTTACGTTCATGGATAATCGTTGTTTCAAGCTGAAACGCAGCAAGTGTGCGCTGGTGTTTCAGCTTTTTATTTTTGCTGTATTGATGTTCCTGCTGTATCAGTTATTGCCTATGGCGATTTGGCTGGTTTGTGGTGTCATCGGATTGGTCATCTATCAGTTGTTTTATCGTAAGACACCGCACATTGAGCAGTTTGAATATCTGGATGGACGTGAATGGTCGCTGACAGCAGCTGCGCAAGGCACACGGCGAGTGTTGATCAGTCACGTGATTGATCACCAAGCTTATATCGTGGTGTATTTCCAGCATGCAAAAGCACGTCCGTTGCTCATCTGGTGTGACCAGTTGCCTTTTAAACAATGGAAGTCTTTGAAAGTTTTGACAAAAATACTTTAATTGTCCGACAAATGACATTCCAAAATTTTAAATAAATTCATTAAAAATAAAGATTTATCCGCTAACCCCGCTTGAATTGTCAGACAAAAAATTATATTTCTCTGCAAAAACAATAAATTGTCTGACAATTTTTCAGCTGCTTTTTTTATAAGCAGGTACATTTAAGTCACCAACAGCGAACCCAGGAGATCATGATGGAATTTCCAATGTGGATGTTTTTGATCGTTGCGATTGTGATGGCCCTGGTCATAGGACGGCTGGGAACGGTGCTGAAGGACAGATTTTCACCTAAATAACAGAATTAAGCTCGAGAACCTATTTTCTTCTCGACTTGCCAAGTTGATAAGTAGCATGTGCTGAACCGTCGCAATGCTACTTTTTTTTGCCCAAAATTTGGGATTTTATCTACTACAGTCAATTGCAGCTGGGCAATTTAATGGCAAAGTGTCTGGTCTAAATTAGAGTAAATACTCTTTTATTCGTTATATGCTTCTGATATGTTTAGCAGAATAATGGACATAATCACAATTATAGAGGACAGGAAAATGTCGAGCGTCCGAAAAATATGCCAAGGTATGGCGACCATTGCAATAACAACAACAGTTCTAACAGGATGTTCTCAGGTCATTAAAACCGGTGCCAATGTGGCGCTGGGCTTCACTGAAAAGCATATTGTTCCACCAATCCTGGCGATGGATGATGCCGAGATGGTGTGTAATTCCGGGAATTCTTTAACACCAGCCATCATGTCGACCAAGGAAATGGGGGCTGATCCGACTCGTGTTGCGGTACTGATGTACTCCGCAGCGGGGATTTGTGCCGAGCAGAAAGCGCTGGATGCAGAGCTACGGTATCTGCGTGCTTCTAAAGTCAATCAGGTGACTGAAGCTCAGGATGCGCGGATTGAGCAGAAACGGTGGGCTGCACTGGCTGCACAACGTCAGTACACGGGTTATCAGTTATTCCAGACCCGTTATGAGAAAAAATATAAAAAAGCGCTGGGTGAAGGCTGTCCACGCATGAACAGTGATATTGAACAGACAGTTTATCTGCTGGGCATGCTGAGTGGCTTGCAAGCCATGACCAATGACATTAACTCGGGTGGGGCTGTACAAGTACCTAAAGATATTGCGGCTGTGGTTGAGCGTGGCATGACCTGTCTGGATAATACCAAATTCTGGGGCGCGCCAAATGCAACCCGTGCTGTGATCTGGACTTTATTGCCAGGGGCAGGTGATGGAAAACCTGATCCTTACCAAACTCTGAAACAGTCAGTACAAATCGGTGAGCAAAAAGGTGTACGTTTATCACATGCCTTATATGCTGTAGCGGCACAGGCCAGTGGGGATGATGCCAAAATTCGTGATGCGTTAAGAACCTTTGATCAGGCACGTAGTGATGAAAAGCCAGTCAATCCTCAGTTCAAGCTGATCGACAGTATGGCTGCCATTATGGTGAATGGTATTTCTGACCGTTACTGGACTGAAAATACCGGTATTCGTAGTGCAGATGATGGCATGCAGACCTTCTGGGATGAAACAGATAATTCTTCAGAACTGGATGATCTGTTTAGCGCTGACCTATAATTTAATGAAAAATTAAGTGAATGATGCTCATAGAGGTCATTTTCAATATGCTGAAAGGAGTTCAAGGAGCCGATGCAAGATCAACATCTTCGACGAAAAATTATTTTTCTGGCGGCTTTTGTCTCTCTTTCAGCGAGTTTGCAAATCTTTAACGATGCTTTCATCTACTGGCAGGAAAGCCTGCTCGGAGAATTCTGGCGGCTCTGGACTGCGCACTGGGTGCATGTCGGCTGGGCCCATTATTTTCTGAATATCCTTGCCTTTATCTGTTTACCTTTCATTTTTCCCCGTGCATCTGTGTGGCATTTCGTCTCGATTCTTTTGATTCTGCCGCCGTTGATCAGCCTGAGTTTTTATTTTTTCCTGCCAAATATTGAAGCATATGCAGGACTATCCGGGGTATTACATGGGGCCTATGTCGCAGTCGCCTGCGTGCATCTACTTTATCAGCGTGAACGTGGGTTTGCCGTAATGGTATTATTTTTAATCTTTGCCAAACTGATTTGGGAAAATACCATTGGAAATCAGGAAACTGCACAACTTATCGGCAGTCCGGTACTGGTCGAAGCGCATTTATTAGGGGTGATCTGGGGAGTGGTAGTCGCATTGCTCTATATCTTGGGCAATTATGTCCAGGATAGCTGAAACTGTTGGCAGAAAAGACAAAAAGAAAAGATAAATTGTCATTTTTATTCTGCTGATTTTCATGCAGAGTCAAAACAGAAAATAATGATACTGACCCTTGTAAAGGAATTTTCGGGGCAGACAGGAAGACCAGCGCTTAAAAGAATGTAAGGCGCGAAAACAAGAATAGGAAAATACATGCACAACGATAATCAAAACAGATCAGGATTAGGTCTGTTACGTTATATCTGGACAGAGTGGATCTCGACCTTTGTCGTGCTCATCTTGCTCTTACTGACCTTAGTGATTGGAACCGGGGAAATGATTCATGGTCAGTTACTGCGTATGGGCGAGCGTCTGTATGGTGATCCGGCGACAGGCATGCAATATTCGTTTTTGCGTGCTGAACCGAAAGCACCACAATGTGATCGTAATATTAATGTCGATCAAAAAGTTCAGGAGCAGATGAAAGCAGATGCCGCCGATGAATATGCCGATTTCTTCGGTGTACGTTCTGAAGCGGATGTGCGTGCTGCAGTGATGCAGGCACAACAGGTTTGTGAAGAGTCTTACCAGTTCTATGACAAGGCGATAACGCATATTGAAGCGCATCCAAGTATTCGTGCCTATCGCAGTTTTGAAACTTCATTCTTTGGCATTTTCAAGTTCGGGACTGAAAACCGTGCCTTGCTGCTCATCATTATGGTGGTATTTGCTGCAATCAGCGCGACATTGAAAACCCATCATATTGGTCTACGTAGTCCAGCCACTCGTATCGACTTTAAAGTCTATTCTGTGGCGATGCTGATCGCGAACAGTTTCCTGGTCTATTCTTCCTATAGCCAATATATGTCGGTGCTGAATTCCGGGGTGCCAATGGGAGACATGAAGTATGTCTACTGGCTATGGATGATTCTCTTTGGGACATTGACCCTGATCAGTTTGTATCAAGTCATTAAGCCACCTCAGGCGACCCGAGAAGGGGGCAGTTTCGGGCTGGCTTTCTTAAGCGTGCCACTGTATGCCTATATGGCCATCAGTACCGGATTTAACTTTGTCTTCTTGATGGATTACCCGATGGGTCAGGGCATCTATCTGGGGCAGTTGGTTGAATTTTCGAGTATCTTCCTAAATCTGGCCTTATTTATCTGGGCCGGTATGTTGCTGAAACAAACCCGTGTCGTAGACATGTTCCTGAATATCCTGCGTCCATGGAATCTGGCACCAGAAACCTTGACCTGGTTAATCCTGCTGGCAGCTGCACTACCAACCGCTTATACCGGTGCATCTGGGATTTTCGTGATTGCTGCAGGTGCGATCATTTATAAGGAAGTCTGGAATGCCGGTGGTCGCCGTCAGTTTGCCTTGGCAGCAACAGCGATGTCCGGTTCACTCGGTGTGGTGCTTCGTCCATGTCTACTGATTGTTGTGGTTGCTTCACTGAACAAGGAAGTGACGACAGATATGCTGTATCACTACGGTGTCTATGTCTTCCTGCTCAGTTCAACATTGTTCCTGATCATTTCGCTATTCTTTGCTGAAAGCAAGTTCCGTATTGCTGCACCTGGTCTGGCTTCACCACAGTCTGCACGTGCCTTTGTAAATGTGATTCCTTATATTGTGATTTTCATCCTGATCTGGCTGTTCTACAAATATGCTTTATCTACAGATCTGAATGAATTTACTGCACCTGTCATGATGCCAGTCATTCTGTTGATGATCGTGCTATTTGATAAGTTACGTCATGAGCCTGCACCATTACCACCAGTAGGGCATTGGGATGAAACCTTAACCACAACCTTAGGTTCAGGAAATACGCCTGCAATGGCGACTGCAGGTACAGCCATTAATGCTGAATATCGTGAAGCAGACCATGTTGAGCAGCAGGGCGGTGAGCTGGCTGTAGATCATGGTGTAAAACGTTCGACTGCGGTTGAAAGTTTACGTCATGTCGGCTTCTGGAAATCATTACACATTTCGACCAGTGAAACGGTTGGACACATTGGTGCGCTGGTGATTCTGATGGCACTATCTGTCAGTGTGGGCGGCCTGCTGGAACGTATGGAAATTATGGAAGCGTTCCCGACAGATATTAGCAGTACCATTCTGGTGATTTCCATGATTGTTGGCCTGATGGTGTTCGTTGGCATGATTATGGACCCATTCGGCGCAGTGATCCTGATTTCAGCAACGGTTGCACCAGTCGCCTATCAGTATGGAATTCATCCGGTACATTTCTGGATGATTACCTTGATTGGTTTCGAGTTGGGTTATGTGACACCACCAGTTGCTCTGAACCATCTGTTGGCAAGGCAATCCATTGGTGATGCTGAGGTGGCCGAGGCGGATGCAGAAGTTCGACATAAGTCCTTTTATTACCGTTATGAGCGCTGGATTTTACCGATGATTGTGTTACTGCCAGCGATGCTGATCATTGCTTATGTGCCTTATGTATTTAAGCTCTTCGGCTGGTATCAGTAATTTAAGCAAATAAAAAAAGCACCTTCGGGTCATTGCTGTCCCACAATTTTTCACAAGAGGAAGCTCAAATGAGCTTCCTCTTGTTTTATGGGTATTTTATCGGGTGAAAATAAAGCTTTTAAAGTTCTTCTTTCAAACAAATTCACTTGAATTATTCTGAGTAAACGTTGAACTGTCCAACCTGTTTTTCCTAAAT
>NZ_VPDL01000071.1:0-1168 GCF_013417705.1 Acinetobacter sp. YH12235
TACGTTGTCGGCAGCGGGCCAAAAAGGAATACGTCCATGCCCATCGAGGTGAAACCGGCTGTGAGCGCGGGTTCAAGCATATAGCCCGACAGGCGCGTATCCTTGCCGATCACGACACGATGGCGGTGGTCACCGCGACGAAAGACACGGCCAGCCGCCATGCCGACGCGCAAGGCGGTTTCCGCCGTCATCGCGCCTTCGTTGGCTTTGCCACGAATACCGTCTGTGCCGAAATATTTGCGCACCATAAGGTCGATTATCCTGTCGTCGGGTCGCCCTCAAAGGGGACATGCCTGCTGAACCGCGAATATAGAGAAATATCCCGAATGTGCAGTTAACGAATTCTTGCGGTTTCTTTCAGCGCCGCCAATACCGCCAGCCCGTCGCGCAAGGGGCGCGGCTCGTGTGTGCGGATGAAGTCAGCTCCACCTGCGGCGGCGGCAAGCTCTGCAGCGAGTGTCGCGGCCCCGACATCCCCCGGACCACGGCCTGTGAGCGCGCGCAGAAAGGATTTGCGCGAAACAGACAGAAGCACCGGCAAATCGAAGCGCAGCCGCAATTCATCGAACCGCGCCAGCACCGAGAGCGAGGTTTCGGGAGCAGCCCCCAGAAAAAACCCCATGCCGGGATCAAGGACAAGGCGGTTGCGTTTGATACCGGCACCCGTCAGCGCCGCGATGCGCGCGTCAAAGAACGCCGCAATGTGATCCATGATGTCGCCAGCGGGTGCCTCGCGCCGATCTGCCTGCCCGTCTTGCACCGAATGCATAACGACGAGTTTGGCAGATGATTTCGCCAATTGCGGATAGAACGCAGCGTCTGGAAAACCGCGAATATCATTGAGATAGGCCACACCACGCGACAAGGCATAGGCTTGCGTCGCGGGTTGATAACTGTCGAGCGAGACGGGAATGCCATCTGCCTTGAGCGCGTCCAGCACCGGCGCGATACGCGCGATTTCTGTGTCGGACGAAACAGGCGCGGCGTCGGGATTGCTGGATGCCGGACCGAGGTCGATCACATCTGCCCCCTCGGCCATCAGCTTACGCGCCTGCGCAATGGCTGCGTCTGGCGCCAGATACCGGCCTCCATCGGAGAAACTGTCCGAGGTTATGTTGACGATGCCGAAAATGATGAGCGATTTATTCATGGGGGCTTCTATAATAAT
>NZ_VPDL01000072.1:0-1055 GCF_013417705.1 Acinetobacter sp. YH12235
TGAGCTTCCTCTTGTTTTATGGGTATTTTATCGGGTGAAAATAAAGCTTTTAAAGTTCTTCTTTCAAACAAATTCACTTGAATTATTCTGAGTAAACGTTGAACTGTCCAACCTGTTTTTCCTAAATGTTGAGCGAAACTCACCAATAAATAGGCGATCATCGCAATCCAGATTTGTGTCTGAATTGCGTTCCTGCTGCGGCCTAGAAACGCTTTTAATTTGAGATTCTGCTTAATCGCCTTAAAGAACAGCTCAACTTTCCAACGATCTTTATAAATCGCCGCAATGGTGGAGGCGGCTAAATGAAAGTTATTGCTGAGAAAGCTAAAGTGCTTGCCACTTTGCTGATCTCTATATTCAATTCTTCTTAACACTGGGGCTTTTCTTTTTAGGGCATGTGCGCTATTCAGCTGAATGGTTTCATCTTTTAGAATACCTTTGGATTCAAGCACTGGATGTTGCTGGATCACCTGATACACAGATTTAGGCCTAAAACGTGTGACAAATCCAATGTTTTGAGCAGTCAGATTTGCATACCATTGGTAATCGACATAGCCTTTATCAAAAACTACAATGCTGCCAGCAGGAAACTGGAATTTGCGGCCTTGTACCATGTCATTTTCTTTGCCATTTTCAACTGCAACAAACTCAGGAATATCATTGCTGTGATTCAATCCTATACTGAGTTTCATGCTGGCTTTTGAGTCGTGAACTTTGGCCCATTCACATAAGGAAAGCGACAGGTCAATATGACTGGCATCCAAGGAATACAAGGGATTCTTAAAGCGAAATTTATGAGCGACTTTTGAGTGGTCATAGTATTTAAGCAACTTGTAAAATAGCTGTTGATACAAGGCAGCAGGCTGCTGCTCATTGATTCGTGCCAGCGTGCTTCGGGGAATAGACTTTGCTCCGAGATGACTTAGCTTTTCCTGTTGGCACTCCAAATTGGATTGAATATCTCTCAGACTTTGCCTACAAGAGAATTGAGACATCAATATGGCAATAAACTGATCCCACCGGGAAGCCGCTCTAAATTTCTGTCCAACATGGTG
>NZ_VPDL01000036.1:0-6275 GCF_013417705.1 Acinetobacter sp. YH12235
GGCCATTTTACTCAATCTCTTGAGTAAATTGGTGGGGACGGAGAGACTCGAACTCTCACACCTCGCGGCGCTGGAACCTAAATCCAGTGCGTCTACCAATTTCGCCACGTCCCCGATGGCTGTGTATACTATAGGGATCAATTTCACCTGACAAGCTCTTTTTAAGAAAAAACCACTCGTTTGATTAAATAAAAAACAATATACAATTTATTGTATTTTTCTCATGCAATTTCAGTAAGTAAGGCCTGTTTTACGGCCTTGAAATCAGACAATCTATCTCGTGAATGCTTTCGAAGCATGTTTTGTATCGGGCTTTGCAAAGCTTGGAATTGTGTAGGTAGCTCAGGTTTAAAACGCTGACAGTGCAATAAGGCCCAATCCTGATAATCTGTCGCTTCTAGGCGCTGCCCTGTAAGCCATTCATAAAAAATGATACCCAGCGCATAAACTTCACTCTGTAGCGACTTGGCTTGCCCTTGAAATAGTTCAGGTGCCATATAACGTGGTGTAGCGTTCATTGCTTGGTTTAAAGAATTGATTGGCTGAACTTGCTCAAAATCGATCAAACAGACCCATTTCTGATAAATAACAAAATGCTCTCGTTTGAGATCAGCATACAGATACCCGAGTTCTTGTAAGCTTATCAACGGTTCTAATGCTCGTAGCATATGCTGACGAATTTCTTGAATCGAGAACAGCTTAGGACATATATCAAAATGTGCTGGCGCATTAGGTAAGATCAAAGCCTGATTGAAAAATTCATTCCTAATCTGAAATGGCTTTCGAATAATTTGATGCGGAAGCATGAAAGTCCGCCCTTCTTGCTCACCATAAGCTTCATAAAAGTCCAGCTCATGACTTAAGCCAGTTTGGGCATACCGAGAAATAGCCGTTGAATCAAGATTCTGGGTTTTTAACCAAAGTGCTGACGCGGTCTCCGGATTAACTTCTAGATAATAAAGACGGCGACCAAAACCCAGACTTCGGGCTTTGGTCTTAAGCTGGAAATCAAGCTGATGCAGTTTGGCAGGGTTAAGTAACAATATATTCTTGCTTGGTATCTGGTGCATGCTGGTAATTTAGCAGTTCCAGACAATGCTGAATAGTTTTACCTACCCGCTCCTGAGTTTCGATCAGGGAGATTTTTGGCCAGGTCGCCCGCTCACCTTCACGTTGCAGCACCTTGAACAAATGCGGACGAGGATTTTGCAGCATATAGCTGTAATGACGCAGGCTATATTTACCGACGATATTCACATCACCATAATAACGTTGATCCACTACGCCATAACCATGATCCAGCAAACGGCGGATTGGCGGCAAACTGCCCGCATGCTCACGGGCAAAATCCATAATCCCTTTGGTAAATACCACACTCTGACGGCGTACAATGCGTTTCGGCCAGCTTAAAGTTCCTTTACGGAAGCGTGAAATATCATCCTGCATAAAAGGCACAATGTGCGGATTGGCCTGACTGGCAATGGTGTAATTGATATTGTACAGCCGCGCCATTTTCTCCTGCGGGAAATCACTACGGACACTGCCATCTACCCAGCGTGTTGCGCCCATATAAGGCGTATATTGCCCATCATGACGTTTACTGGTGAGACGTACCGGCGGGAACAGAATCGGCACGGCACAAGATGCCAGCACCGCACTCCAGACCAGTACATCTGGAGAGGTATAGGCATTCATGATCCGGGCATCCTGCGCGGCATCATAAGGCGCAACCGCAATATTGATATGCAGACCCGAAGTTTTTAATGCTTCTTCAAAGGTCATATCGCCCAAGTTTTCGATCAGGAATTTTTTCAGGTATTTGACATCCGCCAGACCACCATTACCCTTCATTAATTCACTCATGGTACGGAAATGAAAAGCTTCATGGAAAAAGTTATGGCCTTTTAAAATATCTACATACTGCGCAGGTTTGGAAACGCCCAACATTGCGGTCATAATTGCACCAGCACTGGAACCCGACATCACTCGAGGTAACAAATCCTGTTCCATTAGCGCCTTACATACACCGGTATGAAATAAACCGAGTGTGGCACCGCCCGAGAACATTAAGGCTGGCTGACCATAAGCACGTTGGCAGTGCTCAAAATATTCAATTTTCTCTTCAAGAGTCAGACAGGTACATTGTGCAGAAGCAATATAAGCCAGGCCCAGACTGACTTCTTCTACATAATCCTCAATAATTTTTTTAGTACCGACATAAGTGACGGTAAACAATAAAGGATGGGCGATATTGGCAATATCGTAACTCAGTCCTTCACGCAGGATATACATCAGGTCACGAGTACGTTTCTGCTGACGGTAACGTCTTAATTTCCCCAGTCGATGCGCAATCACCTCGGCATCAAAATACGGTGAACTATTATCCAGCTTCCATTCTTGTGCCCCAGATTCTTCATCGATCTTTAAGGCAATATATTTCCATTCTTCGTAAGTTTCAGCCTGTTGCAATTGCTGCTTCAGCTTTTTGATACGATAGGCCTGATGTGGATTGATATCCTGAGTAAAATCTTTAAACAGCATCTGCCCTCTTCCCTATATTGTAATTTTCAGACATCCTGCAGCCATGAACAAAAAACAGGCATCTATTTTCTTTGTACTACAATAACGAAAATTCACCACTTTAAGCAAATTATCACACTTTCCAGACTTTGACTGTGAATTTTACAGTGATAGTATTCTAGCCATAATTGTAAAAGTACTGCTCAAATCATGGCGAAAATTGATTTACCTGACAATATCTTAAATGCTCTTTCCACTGTTCTTCTCCAGCTCCAGCAAAGTCTGCCTGAATTAAAACAAAGTCCTGATTTTTCTGCTTATGCCTATAAATGGCAGGCTGGAGAATTCAAACCCATTCACCAGCTCAAACAGATTGAACTGGCAGATTTAAAAGGTATTGAGCGACAAAAAGAAAAAGTCATTCAGAATACTTTGCAGTTTCTAAAAGGATTACCCGCCAATGATGTCTTACTGACTGGCTCTCGCGGTACAGGCAAATCTTCGATTGTGCGTGCCTTGTTGACTGAATATGCAGATCAGGGCTTACGTCTGATCGAAATTGAACGCGATGATTTGTCAGATCTTCCACAAATTCAGCAACTGATCGCCGGTCGTCCGGAAAAGTTTATTGTCTATTGTGATGACTTGGCCTTCAATGCGGAAGATGAAAACTATCGCAGTCTGAAAAGTGTGCTAGATGGTTCATTACAGTCCGGTTCAAGTAATTTTGTGATCTATGCGACCAGTAACCGTCGTCATCTATTGCCGGAATTTATGCATGAAAATACCCCGGTAACCAAAGTGGATGTACCCCAATATACCGAGTTGCATCCACAAGAAGCCATTGAAGAAAAAATTTCCCTGTCGGATCGTTTTGGTTTATGGCTGTCGTTTTACCCAATGGATCAAAACCTGTATCTGGAAATTGTCGAGCATTATCTGAAAAAGGCAGATATGCAAATGACAGCTGAAGCCCGTGCTGAAGCATTACGCTGGTGCCAGGCACGAGGACAACGCTCAGGTCGTGCAGCCTATCAGTTCTCTAAACACTGGATTGGTTCGCAGCAGTTGAATTCTCTGTAAATTCTTCCCCAAATAAAAAAGCTCCTTGATGGAGCTTTTTTTATAAGGTTAGTTCTTATTTTTTATTGTCAATAATCGTTGACCACAGCAGGTCATCCAGCTCACTGCCATTGAAATAGACAGTCGCTTTTAAGGATTCAGGCTGATTCTGTTTGACCTCAATCACCTGATCATAACTGTCAGTAATTTCAAGCACACCCTCTTTCGGCAGATGCTTATAATTATTTAACACCGTTTCGTCCATCTTGAATGGTGTAGTCGTATTAAAATCAAAACTATAACGATAATCCGCCAGATTGGGTTGACCAATAATGCTGCCGCTGCTGGTTAAGGTACGGATACCATTACTGCCACTACCATAGTCATCTACAAGGCTATAGTTATAATTACGTACCAGTAAGTATTCCTTGCTCAGCTCATCATACTCAGCGCCAGATTTACCCGCATTCTTGTCTTCCGCTACACGCTGAAATTCCAGACGGTCAATTTTATAGCTTTCCAATGCACCTAGATTGTTTTTGCTTTTGGTATGAACAATCGTACCTGAAATCAGATAGTCATCTTTTAGATTAAAATTAACATTGGAACCATAACGTACATTGCTAAAGGTCAAGGTCGTAGTATCACCATTGACTGTCTGGGTAATGGTTGAATCTTTGCGATAGGTTTTATCCAGAACAATACAGTTATTTTTATCTGTTTTTAATTTAAAGGTTTTCACCGCACCATTGGTATTCACCTCCGAACAGATCAGATTTGGATACTTGATGCTATTCACACCCAGATTATAAATCTTGATAATACGGCCCGTGCGTCCATAAGGATAATCTGCAAACACCTCACCAATCATATGACCTAACGCAACGTTATAGTCCGTATCATTGCTGGTGCTATTGTTAATTTTATCGCGGATTTTCTCGATGATATCGCGATCCTCAAAAGGAATAAATTCTTCTGAAAGTTCAGGAGAAATACTCTCCTCTGGAACATTTGGTGGTGTAGTCACTGTAGGATTGTCTGAGCTACCTCCACCACCACCACATGCGGTAAGCAAGCTTGAAACCAAAACCAGCCCAAAGAATGACATCTGCTTTTTCATAAAATTTTATTCCCTAGAATTTCTTTGCATTTTTATTCAATGAGAATGAAAGATGGGCGTATTAAAATCACACAATACAAACCCAATAACTGTCGATGATATTTTTTCTGGACAGTATTTCTTACACTCTGATCGTGCTTTATCTTTTAAATGGTTGGGCTTAAAGAAGAATTTAGGTTGCTTCTAGACAATTAAACTTTGAATAAAACCTAAAAAAATAAGAATAAAAGGAAATTAATTACTTCTATTTATTGTGGGAAAAACTTGGCAGCTCATGGCTGAATATTCTCAGACACCTCCTTAAAAATATTAAAAATCAAAAACATTTAAACAGACTTTTTCCAGCGCTTGTACTCAAACATATTTTTGTCTGCTTGCCACTGAGCCTCAACTAAGCCAGTCGTTGGATGACGCATCGCCATACCAAATGCAGCTTCAATTTTTGCTTCTGCAAAGGCTTCAATTAAGCGATCGAGCAAACGCTCAGCTCCCGCTTTATCATTTTCTATGCTCAGGATTACGAATTCATCACCACCAATACGCGCCACAATATCATTGCTACGTACATTTTCCTGAAGGATTTGTGCAGTATGTTGAATTAATTGATCGCCTTCCTTGTGTCCCAGACTATCATTCACTTTTTTCAGGTCATTCAAGTCTATAAATAAGATCGCAGCAGGATGACCGTACTGTTTGCAACGTTCTTCTTCTGCCTGTAGCAGTTTCTCCCAGGCACGACGGTTATATAACCCAGTCAATTCATCTTTACTGGCTTGTTGCTGTAGCAGTTCTTGCTGACGGATTTGCTCGTTCTGACGCAACTCAGCTTGTAAGATTGAGCTCAAAAGCTTGCTAAATAACTCGACCATCGCCAGATCCTGAATGATGGCATCTGACTTGGCTTCAGGATCAACTGCACATAATGTTCCAAATAGACTGCCATCTTCTTTAAAGAGTGGTTGACCAATATAAGATTTGATGCAGAAATGCTGGTTAATTGGCGCAGTCGCATATAAAGGAATTTCTTCAGAGCGAGGCGCGATTCTTGGTCCTTTGCCTGTGACCATATGACAGCAGAAAGAATTGGCCCATTCAAATACCTGACCTGGCTGGACAGCATAGCCATGATCTTCGCTTTGCAGCACAATCCAGTCATTGTCTTCTACCCGGGTGATCATCCATAAATTAAAGCCAAAATGCTGATGCAGATATTTTAAAACTGCCTGTCCCGCATCCTGAAAACCTTTAAAACTGATATTATCCATCCGAAATAGTCTCTGCATCATTCCGCATATAATAGAGTGGGATTTCTATATTATTAAACTATTTTACGGTATCAATAAGAAAATACTTACTGTGGTAGAGTTAAAATAATTAATTTATTAATATTATTTGTTGAATATTTCTACTCCACAAAAGCAATCTAATAAAAAAAGAGGCTTAAGGCCACTGCTGTCCCATAGTTTGCTTTAAATAAAAAAACCTGAGTCCTAACAGTTAAAATATGAGTGCAAACAAACACTTTAACGACCAGGATTCAGGTTTTGTCACATCAGAATACCGTATTTCATGA
>NZ_VPDL01000007.1:0-122095 GCF_013417705.1 Acinetobacter sp. YH12235
AATGGACAATGCCTATTCAGGAATGGGGACAAACGATTACTCAATTATCCATTTACTTTGAAGGTCGATTAGATGATATAATTAAAATCTAGTCAAATTTACTGACACAGAATTTTGAACGCCCTCCCGTATTTTACTGAATCAAATTTCCATACACTTTCATTAATTAATTTCATCATTTCCTCTCACATAGTTTCTTTCATAAAGTTTGTTGCGGATTTCTTCAACTGTTCTTAAAAGTTGATCAGATTGTTTTTCAAGGACTTGTATTTTTTGACTATTCGCCATTGCTTGCGCATTCACGGTGTCAGTTTTAGCAGTTTGATTATTCCAGGCAGCTGCAAATACACCGATGATGGCAATGCCGCCCCAGCGAACCAGATTAGTAACGCTATCAATCTTAGTTTTACTTTCATGCAGCACCCGGATCTGCATATCAACTTCCTTATGTTTGACTTCAGCATCCACTCGGATTTGCTTCATCTCATCTCGAAGGCTTGATTTTGTTCTATCTAAATCATCTTCAAGATTTTTCTGGATCTTTTGCACATTGCTATCAAGGTTTTGTTGTTTCTCTTGAAGTTGATCGAACTGCATGCTCATACGGTCAATTTTTTGCGGCACATCTTCGAGTTTTCGCATTTCCTGACGCATCTCTTGGCGCAGTTGGCTGATACTTTCTGATATCGCAAGTAATTGTCCAGATGTGGCTGCAGGTGGATCAGACAAATAGTCGTTGGACATTGCGCCCCCTGATTTTGATAATAAAAAAGCACCTAAAAAAGGTGCTGTTATTTGGTTGAGTTTAGACTTCTATTTCTGAATGCTGTCCAGTAGGTGCTGGTCTTAGGATCACCTGGTTTGAAATGAATACTCTAGTACCTAAATTGTAGGCTGTACCGGACGTACATAGTACCGGACCAGATCCACCGTCAATCTGTACCCGATACTCTGGATGTTTCACTGATGTAATGGTGCCAATATATTCTGCATGGGTCGGATTCAAGAGTTTTCGCAATTCAAATAATGGATTACTCACGGCTGATACGCTCCACGGTAATAGTTTCATTGACCTTTTCATGTGAAAAGCTGCCTGAAACTGAATCAATTACACCCCACCACTGGCCATTAAAAGCAATGGTTTTACCAGGTAGCATCTCACCAATTTCCTGACTGACCGGAATATCTGAGAAAGTATGTAATTCCTGAATATTGGCTTTCACCAATTCGTTCTTACCGTAACTCGCACCCGATACCACATTAAATAACGGCCCCGTGACTGTTTCTAGTGGCACGTCTCCAGAAGTTCCTCTTTGCTGTACTTTCAGGCTCTCACCACTACGACTATTCACTACGGTGATGGCGTTAAAGTCAGCAATGTATTCATCGTTCTGCTTGATGTTCTGCTGCATCACCAAGCTTTCAGACAATAAAATATCGTAGTCATCCACGGTCATCGCGTCCCAATATCCTTTCTGATACCGGGGTAAAATCGTCAGTGTATTCCCTGCTTTTTGACTATAGATAAAGCCACCACCTGCATCAACCACCTGCTTTATTGCATCAATTGGCGCAAGTTCTGCATAACTCAGGCTTTCAACCGGTACGATCCAGCCCCATTCATCAATCAGCTTCCAATCCAAGTTGGTATCGTTATTCGCTCGATCTAGTTCAGCCTGTACCAGCTGTACAGAAGTTCGTTCATTGTCCTGGATAAATGAGCGTGTTGGTCCATATTTATCTGAGTTCAGCGCTGTAACGCTTCGCCCTGGGTAAGTGTAAAGAACACTGGCAAAACGTCGGGTTTCTTCTGGATCTTCCAGCAGAATATGATGTTCAAAACCATTGATCGTGACTTTCAGGATCACCGGCTGACCATCTATTGGCTGCAGCTTTTCTTTTTCCGTATGAGCAACTGTGATGGAATAGGTCCAGCACCATTGAGACCGGCTGGTACTGTAGCTGCCATCAATCACTTGAATCTTCTCGCCGGTGTCTAGTCGCTCGGCTATTAATGTATTCACGATATACCACCAGTTTCTGTTCGGCAGTGCTGGAATACAGTCATCTGCACCAAAATTTAAAATAATATTGTGTGAATCAACGTCATGACATAAGCAGATAAAATTTAGATCTGTGCTGCCTTCATATTTGGGTAATTCGGGCTTTGGCCAAGGTAACGCCGGATGCTTTCGGTAATGAATCGCTTTAGCTTGATCCCAAGGCAAATCCGACTTGGTAACAATCTCAAGGCTTTTATCCCATTCAAATGAAAAACGATGCTCAAAGACTGGGGCGACTTCATGGGAATAGGTAAAAGTCTTGCGCCGGCGGATCATTTCCTGCCAGACCGTTTCCCGGTTATGGCGCAGTTTGATCGTTTCTTCATGCAGATAGTGCTGATGAATAAAGCGCTTATCACCTTCTTCCCAAATCACATAAGCATCAGAGCCTAAACCGGTTGCTTGCTCATGTAGCGACCTGATCGCGCGATTTAACGACCCTGCTTGCTCATGCCAAATATCCACTTGATTAGAAATTACCAAACCTTGGTCATAAAAAAGAGCCTCATTTGAGACTCTTAGAATTGGTTTTGCCCACGGTATTTCCGTGACACTTAAAGCAGCGATTGCCTTTTGATAACTGGCATCAAACGCATAAGACACCCCGACGATGTGATTAATGTCGAATACAGCCTCAATTTGAAATTGAAATGCGGTATCTAAAACCGTATCAATGGTGCACAGGTTTTCAGCGAATTCAGCAACAATCTCAAAGCTAAAACTGGTGCCTAAAACCGTATCGATCTGACTAATAGCATCGGTATTTTCGCTAAATACCGCAATAACCTCGAAAGTAATTGCGGTATTAATAATTATATCAATGATAGCGTTATTGGACTGACCACCACTTGAGGATGCATCGTATATTGCATGCAAATCATACGAAACAGACAGATTTGAAGGCTCCGGTGCTTCTTGATATTTCGCTGTTAGCAAGTATGGTTTATCGTGCTCATATATGTCTGCCATATTTCACCTTAACCACTTGTAAAGGGCGTAGTTTTTGGTGTGAAGCTCTTGGTGTGATTGCAAACACCTTTAGTAACAGCCAGCTCATCAATAAACCCATCTAAACAGTAGATGTTAGACTGATTCACACCATCACCACTACCAATAGAAACTCGACGAATGTTGGGCGAGTTGAATGGAATGTTGTTGTGCACCGCCGATGTTCCAATCAACTCGCCCTGATAAAATCCGTGGGTAACCCCATTTTTCCGCCCACATTCAATATGCATCCACGTGTCTCTTGGTATTGCTGAGCCGATATTAAATCTGACCTCCTGTGTGGTACCGTTTGTATTATCGCGCTCAAGCCGGATCGATGCGTTAGCTTCATCAATTAAGAGTAAATTCCAACCACCACCACTCGACGATACATCTTGCGCCCCGACGCAAATAATCGGAATACCGCCACCGATCACGGTCGCTCCTGTGGGTATGTATACCCACGCCTCAACAGTAAAATCTTCTATTGCAGAAAAAGTATAAGCACTAATGTCTGTTGATTGAATGTAATTGTTTTTTGAGAAGCGACCACTCGCACCACCAAATTTACTTTGAGCTGCTGAGATGTATGGGCTTCCGACTCGACTCCATAGTGTCCCTTTTTCATCAGTAAAGACAGTTGAGTTATTCGCACCATTAAAATGCAATAAAGAACTGAACTTCTCCCAATAAATATTTGCAAGTATTTTCACCTCACTACTAACAAACGATGTTGCACCGCGCCACACCCGAACTTTGTAGTAATACGTGGTTTCTTCGACAATATCTGTGTCCGCATAGTACATGGTTTTTATACCTGTAGCGATTGGTGGCGGTAAATCCATATCAGCAACACCAGCCATGCTGGTCATCGAGCGAATAATATCAAACGAATCAAAATGTCCGAACTGCGCAAACTCTAAACGAATACTAGCCATGTTTCACCTATGATCTAATCTTAAATGAGTTAATTTGCAATGACCCGCCTAGCGCAAGATTGGTATTCGCCAGCGCAATATCCGTACCCACAGTGAGGTCGGCAGCGACTTCACCAGCCCCACTATAAATACGCGCCCATGCTGCTGTGCCTGTTTTAATCACGGTTGCTGTGTTGGTTGGATAAAGTTCCACGTAAGCAGATGTGACCTCTTTAATACAAGGCTCTGGAAATGTCAGTGTTACTAGAGCTTTGGCTGGGTCTGCTGCAATTGCAGGACTGGCAGGTTGCACACCCTCATAAAAAATAACGGTAGCACTTTGGCTACCGTTATCCATAAAATTTGCAAAGGCTTGAATCATAGCAAGCCGAGCATTGACTGAAGTTTTACTCATTTTGGCACCACGTTATCTTGGATGACGGCGTTGAATTGCTGTTTTTTATCAAAAGCAACAATGAAAGTATTTAGGTCTGTATTTAGCCCTAAAAAACGATAATTACCATTTTGATCAGGCTTGCGCACTGCAATTGGTAGTAGATTAGCTTTGCTATAGAGCACTACAGTTGCATCTCGATATTGCTGACCAAGTTTTTTGGTTGAGCCTTGGATTTTTGCAACTATTGGGCCGACTGGAATGCTTTGAAAAAAAGTCGCGATTTCCCTTGGTTTCCGAGAGCATGGTTTCATTCAAGTTCCCCTAAATAATACAGAGTTGCACTATTATTGCCTGATGCTATAAATAAACTATCACAGACATACATACTTGAATCACTTAGGTGGGGTGTGGTCTGGGAGGGTCTGAGACTGCCACCCGCATAATGTATATGTTTTAATACACCACGCAAATACCCTTCTGTGTCAGAAAACGGAAACTCAAGGGGTGCTATTTGAGTAGCACCGTATATAGCCTGCATCCTGTAGGATGTGTCCGGTGTAATGGGTTTAGCAAGAGTGTGTGCTTGTAAAGACGCACCAAGAAGATCAACCCTTGGGGTAAAAAACCGCGAAGCGTTATCACTGTATACTAATGGCAACGCTCCAACAATATTATATAAAGCATAACCTGTGCCAGCAGTATTACTCGTTAGCGTGCTCATTAAAAACCAAGGCAGTTCTACTTGTAGGCTTGGGTTGTAAATTCCACAACCTATTATGTTTTTTTCGGTATTACCGTTATTGCGATTCAGCTGCACGTAAAAAGCATCTTTATCCCCAACAAGAGTAAAACCACCGCCATTTCCAGAATAAATATCTGATGAATTGCTATTAATTCCCGCTAAATGACCCCAATACCAGCGACTCCACCCTCTTACAACACCTGTACCTGTACCCGTAATTTTCCAATTTTTTGCAGGGTTAGCAGGGTCAAATGGTAATTGCTGCACATCAGGATTTTCGTAATCATCGATATGTTCCATGTGCTCAAGCAAACCGACCATGGCATATTTTGCATAAGTTGGTGTATATACACCTGTTGTACCATCTGGACTTGTCAAACTTTCATCTATACGAATATACGGATGCTGTGCCGTTGGATTTTTTGCACGATAAACACGCTTAACATCGTTTGTATCACGAAAAATAATTTCATAACCTAGTGGCGCTAGTTTTCCTGCGCCAACTGTTGTGATGCTAGTTTCAGTAATTGCGGTTTTTGGTTTTAGAATCAGCTCGGTTGCGCTTGGTACACCCTTGATTCTGTATTTCTGATTAAGTGAGCTTGGCGCAAAATCTAATAACTCAACCACTTGAAGTAACATGGCATTATGCGCTGCGTATAGTGTGATATGCACATCACCTTGAGCATCAATTGAAGCCGATGTGATTTGAGTAAAATCAATGCCTGTCACCAATGCTTTATCAAGCAAGCGAATTAAGTCACCCCAGTTATTGCCAAGGGTTAAGCCATTTAAGTGGCTAAAGTATTGAACATCTACATCTGTCGCCATTTTTATTCACTCATAAAAAAGACCGCATAAGCGGCCATATTTGATTTAACTTTTAAATAACGCGGTCAATATCACCACGCAGCATGATCTGGAATTGATCCGACATGACGGTAGGCTCAGATTGCTTCACTGTACGAATCACCCAGACCGGGAAGTTTGCTGCCACTGTATTGAAGCGCAAGACGTTACCGTTTGCCCAACCTGCACCCCATCCCTCTTTCTTAATCGTGAAATAAGGCACACCGGTCACTGGGTTAATCGGAGCATAATCTGCATTGATGGTGCCAGTACCAATCTGGCCAGAGTATTCTCCAATGCATCGAAACGATTGTGCATCAGTAAAGATCAATGCCCAACGCTCTTGAATCGCACCTTTATTGGTGACCTGAAGTGGATAGAGCGAATCATTGTAGTTCGCCAAAATGCTCGAGCTTGGCTCATCTGCCCAAGCATTGCTCCAGGAGCCTTGCACAAATTTTCGCGTGTAACGCGCCTGCATATCACCAATGACTAAGGCAGAACCAACAATAGTATCCACCGCATCATAGTTATGCGTTAAAGGTTTAGTGAATGTCAGTTGACCATTGATCTGTACGTCACGAATCAGACCCATATCCTGATAGCGGTATTTCACTGTCAGTGGTGCAACCAGATTGCCCAGTGCGAAGTCACCACCCAATGTCACACGGCCATAATCATAATCAACCGTGTACAAATCGAAGGCTACTTTCGTTCCATTGGTATCTTCAAGTTCCGCCCATGAAATACGCTGATCATTCAGATCGTATGTAGTACCTGCAATCGCACTTGGCAGCTCTTGCGCTTTGCTTGAACTGATAATACCAATACCACCAACACGAAAGATCGGCACCCGGCCATCAATCGGTAATCGTGTTGCGGACAGACCTAGAATCTCGGAATCTAGCGGAATATAGGTGTAGGCTACGGCGTTATAACGTACTGATGAAGCATCGACCCAGACCGGAACATTGATATAAGTATCAGCCCCCTCTTGGTATTCCAGCAACGGGTCATACCAGTCATTCGCCTCAATCTCAGCCCGGTTGGTTTCAGTGATTTTGGTTTTGGTGTAAAAGTAAATCGAAACAAAACCATTTTCCCAATTGACCTGGCCATGCGCCCGACTGGTCTCAATCACGCCATTTTCGTCAGCGGTCAGTGTCAGCTGTCCAAATTCAATCGTCCCTACCACCACGGTTAACGATTGTGGCCGGATCGGCATGATTGGGGTTCTAAAGCTGATCTTATTGACTGGCAACAAGTCGGTTGTGGTAGTTAAGGATTCCAGGGTAATCGTGTTATCTGTATTCGGTGTCCAGGAATCGATTTCAACAATACCGGTACCATACTGAATAGCGCCTGATTGAATGCCGCTATTATTAGATGGGTTCACATTACGGTAAAGTAAACCGGTACGATCCACAAAGGTGTCGGTACCCAACTTGAAGCGCGCTGAGCCTGTCAAGATCTGCTCATCAAAGCCAGAGGAAAGATCTATTTTTAACTTATCTGCTGTAATGGTTGCAGTAGATGAATTAGATCCGGATGTATCGCGATACTTAACGATCACATCGACAGGTGAATAAGCCCTCAATTCCTCTGTTGTGCTTTCAATTCTGCTTGGTTGTGGTGAATAAAAAGACATAATGCCCCCCTTAATTAGGATCCGGTATAGGTAGCTGATAACATTGGTTGGAATTGCTGGACAAACTTATAACCGGTACCAATAGGGGTGACTTCAACAACTCCCGTTGCATAGTTAATCACTCCATGAACAACCCCGCGTTCATTTACCAAATTTCCAGATGAAGCATTTACTGGAATATCTGTCACCTTAACTAACCCAGTGATTGACCCGCTCATGTTTTTGACTGGGATTTCAAGTTCAACACTATTTGGCTGAATTGAAGCTCCTGTGCCAATGGTGAATGTCAATTTTTGATTCCCAGTTGGCGCAACATCCATTTTTGTCTGGCTTAGTGATTCACCATAATTAAACACGATCTGAAAACTAGTGCCCTTTTGCGGTAGCTTGTGCGGGATAATTTTACCCTTGCCGGATGAATAGTTAATTTCACCTGCAGCATCACCCGTGAACTTTCCTTGTGCATTTGAAGTGGCTGTTTTTGAAACACCTTCAAGAACCCAGCTGATTGTCACACCAGGTAAAACACCAGGCAGCAATTCAAAATCAAACGCAGCTTTTTCCACACTCAAATTTGAGCGTACGAAGGTGACAATTGGTGTACCCCAGTTCAGCAGGATCGGCGTATCTACATCCGGCAGTGCGCCAGTGGTCAATAACCACGAACCGGTCTCATAATTGATCATGCCCGAACCAAAAGACGGACTGGCAGCTTTTAACTGACCCGATCCATCATCTTTAAGTTCGTAGAACTTGCCCTGCGACATGTATGAAATCGAAAGTGCACCAGGTGCAGGAATTGGAATTAAAACTCCGGTCCAGTTGGTACTTTGATTATTTTGAGTTACTGGTATTGCATGACTTTGATAATACTGATTCGGTGCAGCGGCTGGCTTGAACGTAATATTTAAACTTGAGGTTCCAGCCGGTGCTGCCGCAGTCCACTGAATCAAACCACGTTGATAATCAATCGTGCCAACTTGTGTGCCTTGCGTATTCTTGAGTAAACCACCCTGATCAGTAATCTGCTGACCTTGCACCGTGAAAGAAACACTGGAAGGAATCACAGCTGAGCCGATATACAGATTCTGACTGACACCAATTACCATGTTTGGATAACTGGCTGTAATGGTGCCTTCGTTACCTGCAACCAGCACCACACTTTCACCTGCAGCATTCACATCAATAATTGGAGTTTCTGTCTGGGCTGATGGAATCAGCTGGGCAAAGATACTTTTCGCATTGACCGTAAATTCACCCACATTGGCATCAGATGCCAGCGCTGTAGATGAATAGTACAGGCCGGTATCCGCCACAATAGTATCGCGGATAATGGTTTTTGATTTCTCACCGTTGTACCACTGGCGTGCTGAAAGGCCCACAAAATCAACTTCAAGAGCATCATTCAAGGAATACGTGGCAACCTTGTATTCAACATTTTTACCATCGATGACCATGATTGCAGTACGGGTTTCAACCTTGGTAATACGCACATACTGCTCACGCTCTAAGGCCTTACCTTCATCACTAATCAGAACAATCGTGTCACCTACTGATGACTCAGTTTCTTGCGGAAACATGGCTACTTGCAGTGATGACATGCCCTGCCAATGGGTATCGAGTGGTGTGCCAGCAATCTGCCCGCCTTTGGCTAGATAGTTTTCCACCCGGTTCTGGGCAGACTGGCGTTCATCCGTCCAGTTTTTGGTACTGAAAAGCAATGCCGATACGTTTGGATCTTCTGGTAGCTCAGATACAAAAACAGTGGCACCCATTAATAGATCAGTGTCTTCAGTGGTGACAGCAGGAAAGATCTTGAGCATGGATACATCGCCCATGGTTCGATCCATCTCAGACACATCATTGAACAGGTTGTTACTGATACCATCCTGAACTACTACGCCAGAGTATTTACCACCGCCATCTGAGTTGTCAGTCAAGCGTTCAGACTTGTAAATTACTAAATCCTTAGTTTCAATCGCCATCGTTTAACTCCGTAAAGCGTAATGTCACGTTGTAATAATCATCCAGTGATACCGCTGGAATCCCTTTCACCGGTGCAGCCTCTAAAGCTCCATCCTGGTGGTTAAATTTGACTATGAATTCTCGATTGTCATGCGGCTGCTCAAACTGCAGTCTGAAAACTTCGTTCTGCAACATGGACCATTCTCGAACAGTCCGTAATTCACGCAATTTGATCCAGCCCATTTCCGGATTTGCCGGTTGCAAGGTGATTGGTCGACCAGACTTCTTTTTGCCTTCCTGAATGATCAGAGAACCATCCATCGTATAGGCTTGATTCTGCTCAATGGCCTTCCATGAGAATTCATCAGACCATAAAAAACCGTCCTCTAATGGGACGGTCTCTGATGTTGCTAAGCGAATAAGTTTCATGTTGATTTCGCTATACCTTTTAATTGATTTACCAGATTGGTCATTACATCCTTTTGGCTTGCATCACCTGTAAGGGATAGGGTTTGACCTCCGAATTGAATGTTGTAATTCACACTTTCCTTAATGCTTTGTGTAGCAGCATTTGATGACACAGAAGGAATTGACGGCGCATAGTCACTCAAACTACTGGAACCAGTTGAAGCCACATTGATACTGCGAAGCAATTCATTGATCTTGTTGGTTCCGTGCTGAGTGGTTATTCCATTGGCTGCAGCTCGATCAAATTCAGCATTGATCAATGCTTTCATTGCCACGCTGCTTTCCTTTCCAAGACCTTCAGCTTTAGCATCACGATCAGCGGCCATAGCCTTGGACCAGATGGTAGAAGCCAATTTTTCAGCCTCTTTATCGTCATAGCCTTTGCTTTTCAGCTGTGAAATCACATCAGACTTGGTGTAAGAATCATATTCGTAGATTCCTTTACTCAATGCTTCGCCTTGACGCTTCATTTCCTTATTGAAATCACTCTTGGCTTTAGAAACTGCATCTGCCCAGGCTTCGGTAGAAGATTTGGCTTCTTCACGTGCAATTTGCCCTGCATGGCGGTAACCATCACCAATACCACGTGCAGAGTCTTTAACACGGTGATTGGCCTTTTCCCAGTCGTCCATTGCTTTGACTGTGGCCTTGCCATTTTCGCTAATTTCTACTTGCAAGCCATGACTTGCTGCTCTTGCTTGCACTAATGCAATCTGAGCCTTGTCACCCGTAGCAAGCGCAGCATTCAACATTTGTGTATAAGCCTGCTTGATAGCATCAGCAGTGGCTTGTCCGCTTTTACTTACAACATCAAAGTTTCGCTGAGCACTAATGGCAGCATCATTAAGTTGGTCTTTAGTTTTAAGCCCTAGAGCAGCGAAGGCAGCCAGCACTGGATTTAATGCAGCTGGCAATTGACTAGCTTTCTGTTCAATTTTGCTTAAGCCAAGAGCCACTTGATCGCCGGTGATCAAACCTTGTTTTTCAAGTGCAATTAATGAGCTTTTTGCATAATCAAGTTCAGCACGGGTCTGGGCTGTATCAATAGCCTTATTAAGATTGGATGCTAAAGCTAAACCAGTATCGATACCCTTTTGCTTATATAAATCAAGGTTATTCAGGATGATTTGCACATCATTAGACGCGGCCTGAAAAGCAAGTGAAAATTTACCTTGTAGCTGCTCTGTGCTTAAGCCTGTTCGCTCCAAGGCTGCCTTCATTACAGCTTCAGTAATTTGAGCATTCTTTTCCGCTTCTTTTGAAGTTCCAGCAAAGGCTGCACGTGCATTGGTTTCAAACACAAGCAGGTCTTTGCCATCCAGTGCTTTTCCTAAACTTACCTGCAACTCATCAGCTGTAATTTTACCCTGATCCTTCAATGCGATCAGGGCTGTAATAGAGTCATTAATACCTTTAGTTGAGTCAAACTTCATAGCATTGGAAATTTTTTCCAATGCCTCTTTAGTTGGCTCCCCCTTTTTGATTAACTCATCAAATTCAGTGATTAGTTTTTTTGACTCTTCTGTGAGTTGATAGGTCTTATCACGCGCTTTCTCTGCGGCAGCTGCCTGCTCTGCCTTAATTTCAGCTGCAACTTTGGCTTGTGCTGTCTCAAGAAGCTGTTGCTTCTCAAGTTTCTCAATAGCCTCACCATAACCCATGGCTTTAGCAGCTGCTTCCCCCATCCACTCGCCAAGCGGGGTAAGCATACCAACTGTTGCCGCACCCATCACACCAAGAGAGGTAATGGCAATACCCAATGTGCCTAGACGACCTACCAAGCCCATCAAGCTTGTACCGGCAGAAGCGGTCGCTGTGGCTGTTGATGTTGCTAACTGCCCTTTAGCCACTGCTGTGGCTCTAGTTGCGTTAGCGTTAGCTATTTGTGCTTGTGTATTGGCTACAACCGAAGTTGTTTCTTGAGTAATGGCTAATGATGCAGCCTTAACGCTATTCGCTTTATCCAAGAACATCAGGCCGATGTTTAAAGCTTTGTAAGCAACAAATGCCTGTCCAACCAACATCAATGTAGAAACAATCGTATCTAGGTTCTCGGCTACAAATTTAATAGCCTCAGCAACTTTTGCACTTGCTCCAGTTGCTGCATCAGCCTCACCAATGTAGATAGTCCAAGCTGTTTTTAAGTTTTCAATTGATGCACCGATTGTTGTGGGGAATTTAGCGAATTCAGCACTAATTGCTTCACTTTGGCTCAACAAAGCGTTCGTTACCACATCAGTTGTAAGCTTCCCCTCACCAGCCATTTCGCGCAATTTACCGGTAGTTACATCAAGCCCATCAGCCAGTGCTTGAGCTAATCGTGGCGACTGCTCCATGATTGAATTGAATTCATCACCACGAAGTACACCTGAACCTAGTGCTTGGTTAAGCTGGGTAATAGCTGCTTCATTGGATGTGGCAGATCCACCGCCCACCTGAATGGCTTTGTTAATTGTTTCAGTTAATGCTAACGCCTACTCTTGAGGCCATTTCATCTCTTGGCCGATCTTGGTTAGTCGAGAATATAGATCACCAGTTGCGGTTAAATTGGAGTTGGTATTAATGGCAACATTTTTAACATCATTCATGGCTTTTTGTAGATTGCCATGCTCTCCAATTGCTATTGATAGACGACCAGATAGGTTTTTATACTCATCGGCAGTCTGTGCAATTTCCATTGCCGTGGTGCCAATACCAAGAGCAGCTAAAGCCCCGGTTAGAGCATTAAAGCCGGTTTTTAAGCCCTGTAACTCTCCCGAGACACCTTTAGATGCTTGCTCTGTTTGCTGTAATTCTTGTGATGTTGCCTCTAATTCTTTATCAAGCTGCTTTATTTGTTGGGCGGTTTCTTGGGATTGGTTGCCAAGCTGGTCTACCTCTTTTGTCGCACTGCTGGTATCACCTACAACACTGGCTGAGCCTTCTTTAAGTGCTGCAAATGCTTCTTTTGCTGCTTTTTCTGACTGATGCATATTAGAAACAAATGCTTTTGTGTCAGCATCCATCACCAGCTTAAAAGTTAAGTTTTTACCAGACATGCTGACCTCTAAATTTTAGGCGATAAAAAACCCGCCGAAGCGGGTGTGAGTTGGGGATTAAAAAAGCACCCTAGGGTGCTTTTTCTTATATGGCCTGTTTACATGCAGTATATGTTTCAAGAGAAGATGCTAATTTATTATAGTAATTAATCTTTTCCTTAGCCTGCTTTTCCCATAGTCTTATCTCATTTTGCATAAAATAAACATAATTAAAAATTGCTGAGTCCATAGCCTCCAAAAGATCCTTTTTAGCTGGATCAAGGCATGAATAAAACTCTTCTTCTACAAGCTCTTCTCTTATCTTTCTTAATTCCGTTACTTGATTACCAAGTGATATTCTAGCTGTAGACCCAGCGATTAGATCTGCACGTGTCCAGTTGTTAGTAATTTTCATGTACTTTTCCAGCATGTCTTTCTTATTCTGGATTTCTTTTTGTTTAGCTTGCTGTTGTTGTTTGAACTCATTATCGCTTTTTTCAGAAATAAGTTTAATTTCCTCAGCCTTTAAGAGTTTAGCTTTTTCAGCCTCTATCCTTCTTGTTTCAGCAGCCTTTTCAGCGTTAATGGCATCAATCTTTTCCCGCTCTAATTTTTGCTGGTGAGCAATCTCCGCCTGCTTTAATCTTTCAGCCGATGCTTTATTACTTTGATGCATAAAATAAAACATACCGGATGCCAAAACTAAAAGGCCAATGATTAAGTATTTCATTGGGCATCCCTCTTAAATATTACGCCATAAGATTTTTACAATTCTGTCGCGACATAAAATGATGGTGTATTCCTGCAAATCCACTTCTTTTACATACTCAGTAGCTGCACAATATAGCTTGCCATCATCAAGCACATAGTGTTTTGGGCCCCTAACTTCTAATTTGTCTTTTAGAGATTGATGACTATCACCAATTTTTACCAGGTCACCAGATGGAGTACGAATACTGGTAGTTGTTCTCTCAGCAAAAGCAAACCCCGACACTAAACACAAAGCTAATAATAAATATTTCACATTTCACCCCTAAATTATTATTTTCCTATCATAACTTTAGGGTGCTACTTGATCAATCAGAAACCATTTCTTTCTTGAACGACTCAAAGCCTTTTTTGTCGGATTGAGCAACACGTGCTGCAACAGCGTTATTGAAGACTCCCTGCTTATACAGCTTATTTGCTGCCTTAACATAGCCCTGGAATGCACCGTAGGTCATTTCCATGATTTCACTATGCTGATGGCCCATTGATACCAGAAACTGGAATGAATCAAACCAAGTAGAGTCATCTTTCTTTTTAATGCCGCGTTTTGGCTTTTCGTATTTGAAATAAGCCTGGTTAATCAGAAGCACAGCTTTAAGTAGGTCCTTAAATACCTGTTCATCAGCGGCAAGTTCTACCAGTGATTCATTATCCAGATCAGTTACACAGCCAATAGTCGAAATGACTTGCACGCCGTGAGCTTTAAATAGCGCCGTCAAAGTTTCATCTGAATGATTTTGGTCTTTGATGAAATTCTTCAATACTTCAGCATGCATTGCCCAGGTGTCAAAGTCTTTTATCTGGATCTGGCGGACTTCGATATCATTAATCCGGATGCTGCGATTTGTTGCTAAGAAAAAATCATTCATGATGGGGTCTCGAGATAATTTTAGGCATTAAAAAAGCACCCGGAGGTGCTTTTCTTTTAACTTTAATAAAGGCTGAATTCTATAAAGCCCAATTACGACCTTGCCCCATCTCATAAACGATGAGAATTAAGGCTACTATCATTAGAACGACAACAACGATTTCGGCTTTGGTCAGCATTTTCGGAGCTCCACTTTTCATCATTCATATGATAAGCAAAGCATACAATTAATAACATAAAGATTACAAAAAAATTATTGGATGTTACAAAGATTTAGAAGTTAGGGAAGTTTCTTTAGAGTGTAACTACCTACTGAAGCATTCAAACATTTCGTTAAGCAACTCAACAAAAAGTTTCAACCGAAAAGCATTCTTACGCAAACCTAGAAACCTATAACTTTAGACCTGAGTATCTTACATATCCCGACATAGCTGATACATCCGTGATTTAAATCATTCTCTACACTGAAATTAAGTCTTAGAAACGTAGAGGAAATTCAATTGAAAAAGTATTCGAAAATTCTAATCTTAGCTTTAATGGGATTTACTGGTACCGTGGCTATCGCAGCTGACTCGATTCCAATAGAAGCCACTGCCGCAGCTGAAGCACAACAGGTTGCTTTAGAGTATGGAAATGAAAAAGATCAAAAATCTGAATCATCTGGTGAATAAAAGAAAGCCCTTAATTAAAGGGCTTTTTAATTACTTCCAGCTTGGCGTACAACCATTCTTCCATGACAACTCAAATTGCTTTTGATCCGTCTGATTTTCTACAAGTACTATATCCTTTGAAAGCACAATAAAACGCTGGAAGGGAACATAATCACTATCTGCTTCTTTATAGCTTACCTCTCCACACTCTCCTATTTGATTGCGGAACTTTGCCGAATCAGGGTTGGGAATGAATTTTTTTGTAGCTTCTTTTGCAAATTCAAGCTGTTCCTTTTTGCTTGTTTCTAAATCAAGATGCTGACCGTTAGATCCCTTGTGTCCACACCCAGCTAAAATCACAATAAAAAAGAATAAGCTTAAATTTTTCATAATATCCCCATGTATTAAGGGCAGCACTTTACATTAATTTTCAATCTTATCTAAAGCCTAGGGAGAGTGGATTTGTAAAGTTATGTTTTACTATTTTAAGTCTTTTTAAAATTGACCCTATATAGCCAAGTGGAACTTCCACTTATCAAAAAACCGCCCTAAAGGCGGTTCTTAGCTTACTAACTTACTGACATACAAGATAAATAAAAGTAGAAATAATTATTACGGCTAGGATGGAGACAAATATTTCTATTTTAGTCATAGCAGTTTTATTCTCAACGTGAACTGAATATCTTTTATAGCCCTATTGAGCGCTAATTAAACTAACAAAATATTACAAAACATGAGGTATTAAAAAACCATTCCGGAGAGTGGTTATCTACTTGTACTTTTATCAGTGGCGCAGAAGGTCATCAACAATAAAAACTTTCTTATCAATACTACTTACAACTTCTTCAAGAAGCTTTTCATCATTTGATTCATATTTTATAAGTGTCTCGTCACCTGCACTTTTCACACTTACGTGTACAACGGGTATCTGGTCAATGTTGTCGAAATTTAGTTTATTCATTCTTCTCACCAATGCTTATAATTCTGCCTAAATTATAACATTGATAAAAAGTACAGGCACAAAAAAAGACGCATAGCGCCGTGGAGTTCTTTGTGCCTGCATGAGGTTATTACGCTGCCGGAATCGTCACAACATGGCCATATAAGCCTAATGCCGGATCTGCTTGCTTCGTTACATCAGATAAAGCCTGACCAGAGATTTCATACTGACCAAGTTCTTCATGAATCAGTGGGAAAGTGGTTTCTGGCGACTTCTTGGTACGCCATAAACGTACAGCCATGTGTTTACCATTTGCGGTATTGATGCCCTTGAAGAAAAGCTCATACTCTTTTTCAAAGTCGGATGCCAGAGTGGTATTAGTCACTGCACCAGTGGTGTAGGTGGCTAAGATCGGCATGGTCAGATCTGATACATCATGGAAAACCACAGTACCAAATACAGCATCCAGTGTGTAATTCTCTGGATCAACAGTCTTAGCTGTGCCAGTGGTTGAATCCTTGAATGAAACCGTTTTCAGGTTATAACCATCCAGTTTGATTTCTTTACCGGCCACCACAGTACCCAGTGATACATCTGTCGCTGTAGTGGTCGCTACGGCGTGATTCATACCAGACAGGATGTATTGAAGGTTTTCTGGATCAGTTTCTTCCAGCGTTCCCGTGAAATTCACTGACGTTGCGTTGATCATGGTGAAGTCAGTAGTACGCTGACCAGAGGTTGATTCTTTATGCTCAACAACATCAGCACCAATTTCTAACTCAAAGTCTGGCACGTTGCCCAAATGGCGCATTGCACTAGCAACACCATTCACAAGTTCTGACAGGTAAAACTTACCTTGCAGCGAAATATATTCTTTAGCCATTACTTTTCATCCCCTGTAGTTTTTTTGGCTGGAGCAGCTTTAGGTTCAGGTAGTTCCTGAATGACACCATCTGCCAGTAATTTTTTGATTTGTGCATCACTCAGCCCACCGACCACATCGCCTTTTTGAAAGCGGCCTACAGGCTGCAATGCTTTGTATTGTTTTGCCATGACTGGCTCCTAAATGAATTTTTGCGATTCAAAAATAATCGTGATGTATGCAAAGCCTGGACTGTAGCCATCTCGAACCGAGATCATTTCTAGTGACGTTCGTGATGCCTGAGGCTGCCAGCCGGAAAGTAATTGAATGACCTTCTCGGTTAACAACCCAGCTTCATCACTCACCGCTCGGCCATCAGTCATCTGAGATTGAGCATTACGACATGCCACCGTGACCGCCCATTGCTGACCGATCTGATTGATACTTCCACGACCTGCACTGGCTTTCTTGTCAATACGGACAAAATTGACATGCGCAGATGGCGTGACTTGTGACATCTCGGTGACCATAACTGAATTCAACGGCGTATAGATCTTTAGAAGTTCTGGAATTTCCTTCAGCTTGTTTGCGATCTCATCACGTACCGCGAAGAAGGTGCTCATCGATAAAACTCCCGACAATGTCTAAAACCATGACTTCATCTTCAGCATCAATACCAAGCTGAGTCCGAGGTGGAATAATGGATTGCTTAACCTTTCGATACTGGCCACCAACTGCGAATGTAATGTATTGGCCATTCTTGGGTAGGATTGTTGCGCCGTAATGCAGATGGGGTGCATACGCAACATCTGTACCCACCTCCACACCATTTGAAAGAACATTGTGTGTGTAGGAATTCATCAGGCGGCCAGTATCTCGAAGCGTTTCACCACCCTGCATACGTGCACGCCATGAAATCTTCCACGGGTTCCCATCTACATCAGTACCTGTTAAGAAACGATGCTGCACACTATCCACAAGTCCAGCACCAATCTCATCAAACAGCTGGTTCTTTAATGATTCAAAGTTACCTAATTGATTAAGTATTGCTTCAATCGGTGAACTATCAGCTTGAATGGTTATCGCAAAAGCCATAAGCACCTCACTTCATACTGGGCATCATGTCTAAAATGGCATCACCAAATACACCACCGGTGTAACTTGTGCCGATGGGTGCTGTTGATGGTTTATTTACTGGCTTTTCATCAGTCACTTGGTTTTCAGTATTAAGGATATTTAGAATAGCTTTACCGTCAGCTACCCGCTTTAGAAAATCAATCTCTGCTTTATAGCGATTCTCAATTTCTTCCGTGGGTCGCTGAAAGTAAAGACGATAGCGTGCAATGTTGCACGCTACTCGTTTTAATGTGCTTGGTATACTTGGTAACGGTAGCTCATATCTAACCGCGACATAACTATCGATTTCCTCTGCAGCATCCTGTAATGCATTTTCAACCGCGTCATTAGTTGATTGCATTGCTTCTAAATTTTCCATCTCATGTATACCAAACCGAGCCACCAAATCCTCTCGTGTTGCATACATAAATCACCTACTTGGCATCGTCAGCAGGTTTTTCACCGGCTTTAGGTTTTGCGGCAGGTTTCACCTTTTCAAGTTCAGCCACTTTTGCCTTTAGCTCAGCAACTTCTTGATCAGCCTTGGCCTTGTCCGCAACTGCTGCCTGATTGGCTTCAGTTAAGGTTTTATTTGCTGCGGTTAGTTCAGCATTGGCTTTTTCAAGTTCAGCTAAACGTGCAGCGGAACCATCCGCCTTAGGTTCTTCCGGCTCTTGATATTCTTCAATAGCCCCAGATGCTAAAAGGGCCTGAAGTTGTTTAGCTTCAAGCCCTTTGATTTCATCACCTGGCATAAAATGCCCGATGGATTGTTTTGCTGTGTACTTCGGCATGTCTTGCTCCTTATAGAGTGATAAAGCCAGTACCACCAACGACACCGTTCTTATTAGACGGCACAACCAGTGGAGCAGATTCGGTCATCAGCATGATGCCGCTTGGATCTTCACAGTACCATTGACGGTCAAAGTACTGCTGAGCAACGCCGTTGGCCAACATATTTTTGATCTTACAGTGAGCAACTGAACCATTGGTATCGGAGATCAATGAGAAGTAATCCTTAGGAATAAAGCGCTTCACCTGACCCTTGTTACGGTAAGTTGCGTCATATACCCAGAATTCGATTCCATCAAAGGTTCCTTTGAAGGTTGCTGATTCTTTTACACCAAAGCTTGGATTCACTGGAACAGAAATACCCGCATATGGCGTGATGAATTCTTTTTTGAATTCTTCATTATTCCAGAGAGCCGCCCAAACCAAGCCAGACATAACAGACAGCTTAGCTTCACCACCATCAGCAGCCAATTGACGTTCAAGCATGGTGCGAATATCCGTTACTGGCTTGGCACCCGCTTCATTCCATTTGACCAACGGCGTATATGTCAAAGACGCATCACGACGGTAATCCACCAGGTTGAGCTCATAATCATCTGAGTGAAGCGTGTATTTACCATTTTTCAGTAAATCGATAGCCATCATCATGACTGAGTTATCAATCGCATCATGGTTGCGCTTCATCACTGAGATTTGAGCAATGATCATTTGCTCTTGCTCAGATAGTCGCTGGTTACCAGTTGAGATGATACCTGCAGTACGTAAGCGCTCAAGCAAGGCAATTTCAAAAGTTTCTGCCGGAGTGACTTGGTTCTTTGGCTTGTAGTAAGCCGGTTTAACGTGGCGTACTTCACCAGATTGAGTAGTATCAAATGGCTTACCAGGCTGTTGCGGTGATACCAGTGGTGCCAGATCATGTTCAGCTGATACTTCAGCCAAAGGTACATCATCACGGGTGAATAACGGGCGATTTGGGAAAAGCCTGTCTAAAAGCCAGGTATCCATCGGACGGTAATTCGAGTGAATCAGTGCGAGTTCACCCACATCAAGAAGTTCGAGCGGAGTGCCCTCAAGATTAAAAGACTGTGGCATGTTGTTTACACCTTAGAAAGTTCGATTTTGTTTTTAGTTGCCTGTGCACGCGCTGCATCATATTCTTCAGCAGCAAGCAAAGTCCCATTAAGCGATACAGCTTCAATACTGAAAACCCCGCCGTAGTAGACCGGAATTTCGATTCCATCAGCGGCCTTGATTGTGGCTTCTGCAGCCGTAACGTCTTGGCCACAAATCACATCCCATGTTTTTTCATCAGTAGCGTGTGTGAGTACATTTGCATCTGAAAGTGTAAGTAAGTCGCCTTTTTTATAGGCTGTAGCGGTAGTTACTTTGGCATTGGCACGTCGTAACTTTTCATTGTCTAGGACCAGCTTTTTAGACTGAACCGTAATGTTTGGAATAACCTGGCTCATGAATTATTTCCCCTTGTTTTGTTCTGCGAATGCTTGTGCACCAGAAGTGAATTTGTGAGTGTCGGTATTATTCGACTGGCCACCCTGCCCCGGATTGGCTTGATGAGTGAACAAGTGAGCAAATGCCGGATTCACACTTGGTGTTTGTTGTGTTTGTGGTGTAGCTGGTGGCTGCTGGCTACCTGCAGAAAATTGGCGAAGTTGCTTAGCTGAGAATGCAAATGCACCATCATCAAGCTTTTTCATTTCTTCAATATCTTCAGCGCTGAATTCTTTGCCCAGGTCTTTACCTAATGCAGTGATTTCAGCTTCACGTTTTGCTGCTGCGAATTGTTTGTTTTGTTCAGTCAGAGTATTCACCTGACCTTCCAATTCGGTAATTTTGGCCTGAGCCTTTTCTAATTCGGTCACGTTTGTGTCCTCTGGTTGATTAAATTGTTTTGGAGAGTGACTTGCCGCCACTGCGTTTGTATTGTCATCCGCACCCAAAGCACAGAAAGACACCTCACGAATACGACCACCACGGAAAACCGTGATAGGCCCTTGATGCACTTTTCCATTTACAGTGACTGATGCACCTGCTTGAATTTCTTCGACCGCAGAGGGTTCAATTCGCACTGACATCTGCCACGGAAAGCCATCGTCAGAGTCCTGAGCAACCTGAGTACCAAATTCATTACTCATTAGATCGCCTGAAACTGTTAGGCCGTTCTGGTGATCAATGCTGTGGCTATTGATGGCTCCAGCACGTTGCCGGGTTGAGTGATCCAGTAACGCAGGAATTCGACCTTTAATTTGCATAGAATCAAGATCAAAGATGATTCGATCCCAATACCAATGATCGGTAATAACTTCACCACTGTATGCAACACCGGAGAAAGTCCGCTTCTTCTTGCCTTCTTCAGCTTGATCGACATTTAAGTTTCCAACTTGGAAGCAATACTGATTCGGCTTATGTTCCTCTTCTTTTGGCATTTTTCATGCTCCATAAAAAAACCGCCCTGAAGGCGGTCATATTCATTTTAAAAACTAATTCAACAAAGGCTTGAGTGTATAAACCACCCGCCCTTCAACTGTTTCAATCGAAACCACTTCAAATGATAATCCCATCGGAATCAGTACACCGTTACCAGCATTCAGCATATCCAGATCAATACCTAATCCTTTGGCATTCTCAATCTTAATTGCGATATCTGAAGCTGTATCAGCCATCAGCAACGGCGCATTCAATTGGATTGTCTGCCCTACCTGATACGCAGCTACCTGCTGAAGTGTCGCAGCACCCACCACAGTTGAAGCCGTATTGCTTGCCACAGTCTGAATAGCTGCCATATCGGTACTAAGCCAGCGTTTAAGCACATCATCAGCCAGAGAGCTTGTAGCAGAGTTTAAGTAACTGGTCAGTGCTGAATCATTCCCCTGTACATAATCAAGGAAAGTCCGAATCGCACTTGGTCGAATGCTGGGATCAAGTGGAATAACCGTATTAGCCACCGTATCGAACAGGTCCCGAGTTTTATCATCCATTGGAGCAAATAGTCTTGTGAGTTTTTTACTCGCCGTCCATTCAGCCTTGATTACCTCTTTCTGCTCGAGAAGATATTCTTTATCCAGACTTGAAGTGCTGATCTTTTTATCTACCAGCAATTCAAGTTCACCAAACTGCAATGGATGAGAACTCCAATCTAAGGCTTCAGCTATCTCAGGCAACTGATCATCTGGCGTAATGCCGTATTTCAATGCCTGCTTCTCAGTCAGAGCAACTACAGTACAGCGACAACGAAAACCCAACGGCGGGTAATGTGTCAGCCAGAATGGATGATCAATCGGCAATACAATCCGATTCAAGGCCAAATGACTTGGACGCACTCGACTATCATTGATCGCCGAGTACATCAGGTAAGGTCGTTTAACCTTATTCCGTTGCTGTTGCTGCCAACGGCCATGACCATAAGCACTTTGAATATTGGTACGAAATACATTATCCAGGTAGTGCCTTGGCAGAATGATTTCAGATTCTTCAATTAGCTTCTGAAAATCCTTAAAGGTACCACCGTCGGCAATGGATTTATTCACTGCCTTGATGACGGTTTCAACCTGCTCAAGACTCGATAGAAAGCTAACCGTGGTTGCCATCTGTCGGGTCTTAAGGTCCATTGAATAAAACTCATCAGGCAGCACGATCTTTTTACTGTGGGCGTACTGAAGTGCCTCAAGAAACGTGACTGGTTGCATAGCTTACTTCCCGTTTTGAGCCGTCACATATCCCAACACATCTGCAGCATATAAAGCCTGATCCAGATTAGCTGTGAACTGTGTCTGAGTTGCATCAGGTATTAATTGCATCAGGTTATAAGCCAGACTTTCTGGACTATCAGACTTGAATATCAATTCCTTGACTTGGTCCGGCTTAAGTAGCTGCAATTCATCTTGGCCATCTGTGAGCTCTTCAACTTCCTGCTGTTCAGGTGAAAGCTTGTTTGCTGTTGCCTTGAAGTTGAATGCCTGGCGAGGTAGTGCAGTGAATTGATTGAAGCCAGTTTGAGGCTGTTCAATCACATCACCATCTTCCAGACCATATTCACGCTTAAAGTATTGTGGCGTTAAGACTGCACCGGCATTCTTTAACTTCACATCACGATCCGCTTTAGGTTCTTCCAGTGACTTCTCTTCACCAATGATGACCCGGTGTCGTTCCCAGCCATTGATATCGCATAGCGCATTAATAATGGCTTGGATCGTCGGCATGATCATTCGCACATCGGCCTTGTACTTTGAGTTTTGAACCTCAAGATGAACATCACCTAAGGCACGAGATCCAGAACCATCGGTACCAGATGTGAGAGTCTGACCCAGAATTACCTTTTGAATACGGCGCTCAAGGTTCTTGTCAAAAGTTTCGAATGTCTGTGATGCGTTGCCATTGGTATTGGCTGTCTGGATCTCTACCGAATCTGTACCGCTTAAAGCAATTACCGAACTGGCATGTGCTCTAAGTAGTGCATCACGCATATCTGTCGTCTTGCCGGCAGTTTTACCAACCAGCATTGGTAAGCCAAACTTTTCAACGAACTTGGCCCAGAACTTAAAGCCAGACGTTTTGAAGAACCAGACCCAGTACAGTCGACTTAAAAGAGCCTCACCTAATGGATTCTCATAAGTAGATTTACAACGTGTCAAAAAGTGTTTGAAGCGCTGATCAACCTCCTGATCCTGCCGAGTTGTATTGTAGTTAGCCAGCAGCATCAGACGACCATCATTCTTAGGCTCATACCATTGCATTGGCTTTTCACCAATCCACTTAAAACCAATAAACGGCGTAATGGTATTGCCATCAATATGTAGGCTCGGTTCCTCAGGCTTGGTATAGATTGCCTCTAATACAGAATATCCGTACCAGCGAGCATTCTGCGCACCCAAGAGAATCTCAGACCACCACTCACGTAAATGCTCCATAATGATTTTAGATTCCGGTCGGTCCATCGGCTCTACACGCCATGATGCGCTCTCAAGTTTATCCTGGCGTTTTTCAATAGCCTGATAAATCTCATCGTCATACATCATGACTTTCAATCGTGGACGTGTGACCCCGGCTTTTCGAAGTACTTCATCGCCGTCTGGCATCTTGGTCAGATAACTGATTAAAGCCTGTTCAGCTTCATGAGAATACAGTGCACCAGCTTCAGGTTTTGCATTCTCAGGTTTTTTCCTTTTCTTAGACATAACTCAACCTTATGCAGCCGGAGGGCTGTAATTAATCGCAATTACTGCATCTTCAATCGCATCAATTAGCGTATCTACTTGGTCGTCATGATCATGGGTAAATGCCGCATTGAATGCTTCACATTCTTCAAAGAATTCACCGATCCAATGAGCATCTTTAGGTACCATCACAAAACGATCTTCCGGTTTATCCTTATAGTTTGCTTCGAGATGGACCTGCACATCCATGAAACGGGATAGCTTGTCTGTATTACGCTGGACTGGAATCACAGCGACACCGGAGTAAGTGCCGAGTGTTTGGATTAATTGGGTACCAGATGCCTTATCTTCTACTTTCATGTAGCGGATAGGTTTGGTATGCCAGGTGTACTCTTTGTGCTTATCCAGAAATGCTTTAGCCTGGCGGTTAAGTTCTGGTGCTTCCCATTTACCGCGCAAGAGATCTAGCAAGTACAGCTTGCCGTCAATCCCCATGCCTACAAGTAGGAATACGGAATAGTCATTGTGCTCTTTGGTCTTTTGAGCGGTATCGACAAGGACAGCACGCCACTGAAGTTCTGGAATATCTTTATAGAATCCAAACCATTCAGATTTAATCAGGTCACCGCCTAATTTCTTAGGCTGCTGCATGTACTGACTGGAGAATGTATAACGGGATACTGTGGCACCTTCTTTATCCTTACCACCCTTTTCAAGCTGTAATAAGGATTGAAGTGATTCCTTCTTTGGCCAGTAACTTTGGCGACCCTGCTCATCACGCTCTGCATCTCGCGGTACCAGTTTTTGAATATGCTCTGGCAGTGTTTCAATGTACTTATCATCAATCAAAGCCGGAATGGATATCTGAGTCCACTCACCAGGTAAATTGCCTGTCATGACGAAATTGGTTGGATCCTCAGTATGCAGGCGCTGCATGATCATGATGATGGGTGTATCAGACTTGGCCTTACGTGAGTTCACCGTATTAAGTAACTTGCGATTGGCGGCATCTCGTTTGATCTTACTGAAAGCATCTTCTGGCTTTAATGGGTCATCGATAATGATACAACCTGTAAAGCCATCATCAGCCAGTGTTCCTGCGCGCCGTCCTGTTACCTGTCCACCCATGGAGGCCACATAGACATGACCTACATCGTAGTCCTCAACTGTAATTTTCCATTCCTTTTTGGAGTCAGTACTATTGGAAACCGTTAAATCCCACATCATCTGATAGTCTTTGGACTTCACAATGTCACGCGCCGTATCTGATACACCCTCAACTAGTGATTGAGAAAAGGATAAATACAAAAACCGTGATCGAGCATTTAGAGCCAAACCTCGCGGGATTAAATTAGTTGTCAGTTCAGTTTTACCCGCGCCTGGTGGAACGTTGATGACCACGTTCGCAATCTCACCAGCTATCACCTGATCAATAATCCATGAGATATAAACATGGTGCCAATTCACCGTAAATTTAAAGCCCATACGGGGCTTAAAGAATCGCCGGGTGAAATATAAATGCTCATCCTCACACAGCTTCTTTTCAACCTGTGTTTGCAGATCCATTTAATATTCCTCTTGGGCCTTCTTCACCGCAGCTTCAACCTGTTCTTGAGTAGCATGGACAACTGTAGTCTGTAATGCTTCACCGTCCTTACCCGTAATTTCTTGTCTGTTAGTGAATTGACCACCTACATCTTTAGCAGCCTGTTCAAGAATCTTGAGTGCTAATTTTGCATTCTTGGTTTTTTCAAGTTGCTTCTGATATTGCTTAAGCCGGTAATACTTACTGGCAATTGGAATATCTATCAAACCTTCATCAAATTTCTTACGAGTCTGGTTGAATAGATCTGCAAGTTTTTTCCCGAGATTGCGACCCGCGTATTTAGTCGGATCATAGTTTTCACACTGACGACGATCGATTTCGATGTTGAACTCTTGCTTGACCAACTCCGCAACTTCTTGAGGGGTATCACGGCATGCAAGAGCTTGAACAATAAATATTTTTACAGGCTCTTTAAGTGCTGCCATAAATCCCCCTTTTGTCATGCTACGTCATGCAAAGTAGGCAAAAAAATTTAACCGATGACACAGTTCCCACAACACGCAGCAATACTTGTTTCAGATACAAACGGCGCATTCTTGGCAATTTCAACGAGACGTTTCACTGAATCATCAGCTCCCCATCGTTTAGTCTCACCAAAGAACACTTCCACGTCATGGCCAGCCAAGTAATGCTTAGGCAGCCCAGTTACATCGCTATAAATGATTTCGCCATCTTCATCACGCTCTACACCGATGTGATAAAGCTCATGCTCAATCAACCGGCAGAAGTCTCGATCTGTAGCTTGTTCACAATAAGTAGCGTCAACGGTAATCAGATATTGAGGTACGAAACTAAACCAGTCTCGCATCTGTTGTTCTTGGCGTGCTTTCTTCCAGCCACCCACGTTAAACATAACCTTTTCACACTGGCCTAATACCATACGTTTTTTCGCTAGAGCGGCAGATGAAGCCCAGGCGAATGCAAGGAACTCATCATTGTCGTGAAGTAGTTCAGCAATATGATCATGATCTGGGTTATGCAATTCTCCACCTAAAGTGAGCCAATTCTTCACAACCCATTCTTTAAGCTCTGGTGCAGGTGCCAAGCGAATAGCTTCCTCTGCCTCGGCCTGATCAATCAGATCCGTCGGTGGGAATGGTCTGAACTGTTCCATGTGATGCCTTTAAATTTCTAAGCCACTGTATAGCCCTGTTGGATGATGAGATATCTGATACTTCGAAGCGTGTATACCGATATCCCATTTCTTCAGCATGGTCATAGCGATCTATGCTCCAAGCTTTAGTCGCCAACTTACCTTTACGTCCACCAGACCATGGACCACCAGCAATTTCAATCAAAGTAAGGTAGCCAACCAGGTGTAAATCAAAGCGCCAGTTTTTAGTGGTTTTAAAATGGAAATACTCTTCATATTTGATTTCCATTCGATCAAGAATTTCTTTCAGTCGATCGAATGCTTCTAAGTATTTCTCACCAGCTTTAGGTAGTGGTCTGTTACGAGGTTTATTTTTTACTGGGTCTTTATCGGTTAATTTTTTATAGTGTTTAGGATCCATACAAAGCGAACCGCAGATTCTTAATACGTTCTTTCAGCTTAATCATGATGCCGTCAATTGCATGTAGTTCACTGAGCGTTAATCCTGATCTACTGAGGTTCTGATACTTAGACAGCTCAGCACTGCAAAATTCTAAGTCTTGTTTAGCTTGTACCTTGTCTGTCATGGATATCACCAATAAGAAAAGAAAACCCCGCTAATACAGCAGGGTCTTTGCGCCAACATGGCTAATTATTAATTTGTGAAATCGTTCTTGTATTTGCCACATTTCCTACATTCAACCTGAACGAAAATATCAGACTGGTAATCGTAGTGATGAAAGCAGAATAGGCGTTTTAGGAATTGGAGCATGTGGATCTCCTTGTGATCTCATAAGTAAAGCAAACCACCGGATGCCTCAGCGCAATATTTCCGGTAATGCGCTATCTATGACAGATTTGCTTTCTTTTAAAATCTGGTGAGCACGCTGGGCGTATAGTTGAAATGTGCGCGCACACCTAATCAAATGTTCAGCCTAAGCCGTAACCGTCTTTCATGGCTGTCTCCTGTTGTTGGTTTATGAAATTTTAAGCAATAAAAAAGCCCACCATTTGGCGAGCTTTTAAATCAACTTAATGCATCAATGTACACTTCGGTCACTATATCACGAATATCGCATACCCCGTATATACACGTCAAGCACATTTTTCACTCGCTTCTTTCTTGGCAAATTTGTCAAATTTAAAGTGAGGATAACGCGATTTAATAAAGGCCAATCCGCACTTAATATCCTGTTGAATCTGTGCAATGTGGGTATCGTTGCTCTCAGCAATATCCCGAATAGAACTACTCATCACATAGTGTGACCAGATGACACTAATCCATTCCTGAACAATCTCATCATCAATAGATTGCAAATCCAAAAATAGCTTATGAATTGCACGTGCCTCATTATTGTCTAATTGACAGCATGTACCTGTACGGCGCACACGTAGACGATCAATCAGTGATTCATCACGCATATACATCGCAAGCAAATCTTCACGCTGTTTCTGGGTAATGCGCTTGGTTGGCATAGTCTTTACAACCATCACCATTACTTCACTATCACCATTAATCCAAGCCCCAAGCTGACGTGACCAGTCTTCAAAGCTAAACTTGCCCCAATTCGTCGCCTGCATAATCGTTACTGCTGCATTCATCGTATTTCCCCTACCATCTTCTCTATCTGCTGGATCGCGTGACCTGACTTCACTTGATCTGTACTAAACCGTATTACCTGAAAACCCATCATTGTTGCTGCGTTATACTTTTCCATGTCCCCAAGGTAGCCTTTACCCCTTGTGTGCCTTCCTCCGCTCCATATCCCGCCTTCAATCTCTACCAGAATCTTTTTATCAATTAAGTGAAAATCTGCTCTCCACTTGCGATCAGGATGAAAATAAAACTCCTGCTCAAACTTAATTTTTAATGTCTTTAATTCTCTAGCCAGCTTCGCTTCAAACTCATTCGGTACTTTTTCGCCTTTCACCTTAGGGCGTGTGGAGCGCCCTTTCGGTCTAGTGGCTTTAACCATTTTTTTGTATTCAGCGATTGAGTAGCTGGTCATGCATCCCCCACAGCACGCACTCCAAATAGCTGTTTGGTCTTTTCTGTGGCCACATACAATCTGGTGCAGTGATTACATCTAAAAGCCAAGTAGCCTGCCTGAACCAGACCGCGCAATTTTTGATTTAAAGAAGATCTAGTTTTGTCACATACATGCTCTTCAAGCTCTGCTGATGTGACTTCATGTTTAGAGAAAGCCACATACACCAGAATATCTTTGATTTCTTCGAAACGCTGGATGCTAGGTATGTTCACACCCCACCTCCCAACTGCTCACGAATAACCTTAGGCACCTTCACCCCATCCATTTCACATTTCTCCAAGTACGCTTCAGGATCATTGAAAGGATCTGGCCATGGATCAGCTATTGGAGTCAGCTTCACCTGTAAACGCTGGAGTGCTGGCACATGACGGTTTTTTACATTCATGCGCTTTTTAAGTTCTTCAAGCGCTTGCTGAGCTACTTCGTTTGGAACAGGTTGATGATCTATCTCATCAGGCTGCTTTGGTTCAGCCAGCTGTTTAACTGTTGGCAGTTTCTCATCAGGCTCACCGCGTTCTTTGGCTTCTGTGATCAGTCGCTTGTACACACTGCAATATACGTTATGCACAGTATCGGTAGGCTTTAAGCTGCCGTATGGACCCACCACTGCATAGAATGCTTCCCGGGCAATGCGATTGATGCGACAAACACGGTTTGATTTTTCATAGTTCAGTGCCTGTAGCCATGCTTCATCCGGAGTCTGATATTCATAAACACCTTTGCACCAGTTTTTGAACTCAGGAATCGATGGCGGCCATTCAGCTGTATCCAGACGTTTCAATCCACGTAGAAACTGCTCATAAGTCAGCTCAGAAAGCTTTTCGACAAACTTCTCAATCACCTGGCTTTTTTTCAAACCTGACCACTGATCCGTGAACTTCTTGCCATACATCAGAAGCATGTCTTCAACCAGCTTACGTGCATCCGTTTCACTGAATTGCTGTACAGCGTGAGTAGTTTGTTGTTGAGATAATTCGTTAAGCATATTTCACACCCTCCACTTCATGCACATCACGCATTGCTGGTTGATCATTGCTGCCAATTTCAGATATCCAGTCGCTAACTTCGTTTTGAGTACGGCTTGCTGCACCTGAAAAAGATTTTGGTTTTTGAGGTTGAGACTTAGCCTCACGCTGACGGCGTACTTCGTCTTTGTTGTTTTGAATCCAGGTAAACCATTTCACCAGCCATAGGCTTGGAGTGTTTTTGCTATCCGCCTTCGCTGAAAAGAAATCACCGAAGTTGGTAAACATGGAAATCAGATCCTGTTCTGGTAGTTCAGGATTGCGTTGTTTTCCGAGTTCAATGAAGTCGTAATGAATTGGATACACGTTCACGCATTCAAGAACTGAATAGCGTTTGTGATCCTCAGGTTGATATTGAGAAAACCGAATTGGTGGCAAAGGAAAATCTTGCTCGCGCGTATTACTACTACTATCTATAAATTGGTTATTGGTTAATGGTTTATGGTTAAGGTTTTTTTGGGTTTCATTTTCACAACCCAAAATAACCGACTGGGTTTTTTCTGGGTTTTCAGAATCAACAAAATCGCTTTCATTTGGGTTGCTATCTTCCTTTTTTTTAGGAGGTCGACCACCTTTCTTCCCATTTTCACGGTTTTTTTGAACATTTTCTTTATAACCTTTGATTTCGGAGTCACAACGCTTGTTGTGAAATCCATCATCTTCTTCAGTAAAGAAATCACTTAACACATTTAAGACTGCCTGTTTTTCCTCATCGGTTAATGCACGTAACCGACGAAAAACCGACTGGGTTTCTTTAGGTAAAGGACCTTCATTCAGGTAATAGAAATCAAGTGCTCGACGGTAAAAACATTCTTCCAGAGCAGTTAAATGCACGGTGTCACGCATGAAGTCACCAATATGGTGTAAATATTTATGCATTACTCACCCTCCAACCTGAATAAATAAACTATGTGAAACCCTCGCCCCCCCCAGACAGCAGAACTAAAAGCCTTAAGTTCTCTCTTTAAGATTGACTCAAAGTTCTTTTTGGTTTCTTGCTTGTATTTCATTGGGCTTCTGAATATTTTGGAGTTACCGTTGTATGCCTCAACGATGACCGTTTTATTATCACGATCTATACTAGAAATTCTGACTTCCACGCTCATGCCGCCACCTGCTTTGTATTACGTACTTTGTTTACCAAGCCAGTGATACGAGTCAGGCCAAACGCAGTGACACGCATATGCAGGAACACTCGTTCTTTGCCATCGTTGCGATTAACAATTACTGGTGACGTACGATTGGTGAAAACCTTGTTTAAGACATATTGGGCATGTGGCTGGAGCTTGCGATCTGAATCACGGTAGATCCATTTCTTATTAATCAGTAGCTGGATGAGTTCAGATTCTTTAATGCCGATTGTTTTGGCACATTCACGTAAGCAATAAGTGTTAGAAGTATCAGCAATGGTCTCCAGTGCCTCAGCCTTAGGTGCGAGTACTGCTACTTTTTCACTTAACTCAATATTGAGCTTGGCTTGAATTTCGATTGCTTGAAGCAGATGTGCTGGATTGGTGATGTCAAAGCTATTTTTTGCCTTAAGTGCTTCTTCCATTGCAGTCATACGATCAAAGACTTGAGCTTGTAACTCATAGCTATATGACATAGCCATAAGGCAGGCTTCGCGTTTTGGGAAGCGATAGCATGGATAGGTTTGTCCATTTTGTTGGTTAATGTAGGTATCCCTAAATTTTGGGAGACCCTCTAAACCCAAAACCTTCGGCACTTTTGCCATAAAGTGATCATGGCGAAGTTGCACCGGATTGGTTTCACTTTTTGCGCGATATTCATTAATGAAATCAACAATCTCAAGTGATGACATCGTTACTTCGTTTATGTTAAAATTTCCTTGTGCTAACATATTCATGTTTACTTTCCTCGACCGTTAGTGAACAACCGGAAAAGCCTGATCTAGACCATCAGGCTTTTTCCATTTGTAGAGCTGATAAATACTTTGCACACTCGCCTTTCATGGCTTTACGCAAAGATTGAATTTTGTGTTCAATTTCTTCCAGGATGCGATCTGTCTCATCCATTTCAGTAGGTGTCACCACACCATCTTCCAGAGCAGATAAAACTTGCTTATTTGCTGCACCATTCCCAACATTCATACCAAGCAGTGATTCAAGAACACCTAGTTGATGATCTTTTCCTTCCGCTTGCTCTACCGGCATTAATGCAAAACCTAATTTGTGCGCCCACACTTTTAAAGAAGCCGGGTTTTGTGTATAGGTCAGCATTGCTTCAAATGCCTTTAGGCTCGGCAAATGGTTTTCCATGTTTGGATTTGCATAATTCAAAATGGTGTTATGAGACACACCAACAACATCAGCAATCTCTTTAGGTGTAATCCCATTTGATTGGTGAATCATCTTGTGTAGCGCGGTTTTACTTTCCTTGGATATATCCATGTGAACACCTTGATTAAGTTCACGTTTATTAAAAACGCTTACTGGTTGATAATTGGTTTAAGCAGTGAGCGATAAAGCTTGATTTCGGATGTAGTCAAAATCCACATCTGGGCACAATAAATCGCAACTCACTCGACCGTTACTTTCCTTGTCAATTTTGATTGCCAGAGAAGCCCCGCACTTGCTGTTGCCATACATAATTTGATTTAAGTAACCAATTGATGTTTGGCAGCGCTTGGCGAATGCTTTTCGCTCACTGAGAGTTAATTGACTTAGATAGTTTTTTAGTTCGGTTGTTTGAGAAGAAGACATTTTAATCTCCTTTACTAATTAATTTAGTAAATACTAATTTTTATCACTTAATAAGTCAATAAACATTTAGTGTTTGCGAATTTACTTTTTACTAAAAAGTCTGTGAAATACTTAAATGGACATAATTTCTTTAAGACGCGCTAATTTGCGCCAGGCTATTGATGCCAAATTAAAATCTGAGGGTTTTTCTTCGGATGCTGCTTTCTGTGAGCATTACGACCTTAATCCAAGCTATATATCTCAACTTGTGAAAGGTCATGGGAGTTTTGGTGAGCGTGCGGCTCGTAATCTTGAGAAAAAGGTTGGATGGGAACCGGGTTCATTAGATAGGGAGTCGGCAGAAACACAAGCTACAGAAGTTGCGCCAGTTTCAAATGTAAGACCCTCTAGAAGAAAACTAAGGAAGATTCCGGTATTAGATTTTGTCCAAGCTGGTATATGGCGGGAAGTTGTATACGACGGCGTTCATCCAAAAGATGAAACATATACAAGTTATGAAGGCAAAGATCCAAACGCCGTTTTTTCGTTAGAAATTGATGGCCTGAGCATGGCACCTGAATTTATGCCAGGTGATGAAATTGTTGTAGATGCAGCCTTAGATCCAAAACCTGGTTCATTAGTCGTTGCTCAGGAAATTCAGCATGGTGTAGCAATGACTACATTTAAAAAATACCGTGTTGTTGGGGTCAATGAGCATGGGGTGGATATTATTGAGCTGGTTCCCTTAAACCCAGACTTCCCTACTTACAATTCATCTCAGATCGAAATTTCAATCATTGGTGTCGTGGTTCAGCACCATAAAGACTTTAAGTATTAATAAAAAAGTAAGTCACCGGTGACTTTGTGGAAATAAAAAGCCGCTATATGCGGCTTGGGTAAGGTTGTTAGTTTGTATAGAAATATATAAATTAAAGTGAAATAAATCATAAGTTTCTATTTTTATAGAATTTCCTTGAAAAATGGAATACAAAAAATAGTTATCTTAAATCAAAATTAATGTTATCTTATGGGTAAGTTACCATTATGGTAAGAATTGTATTAAGCAAATATGGTGATTCACCTCCAAGTGACTCATCATCAAGCAGGAAAATTCAAACCCAAGGACCTTTGAATCCACCGGATGAAGTGCTTGAGGTTTTAAAACGCAGTTTACCTAAAACGATGACTCGTAAGAGTATCGCTGATCTCCAGCGTTTAGGTTTTGATGACCAAGATTTAAAAGTTTTGATTATGGATACCTTACAAAAAGGTAGATATATTGACTCTGAATGGTGTGAAACTAGCCCTGAGAGCCCATGGTTCGCATGTGATAGTTATGAGCTTAACCGGAAAGAATATAATGAATCCTCTTACAAGGATCTGGATGTATATTACTTCTTGAAGTTCTGTATAAATAAAGCTGGGAAACTAATATGTACTTTTTCATGTCACTTAAGCTACTAGGTACACGTAAATGACAAATAGAAAAATGGTATGCCCAATATGTGAAATGGGTACTCTCAAGACTAAAGTTGAGAAAGAGCTTCACACTTATAAGCACACTTCAGCAGAGCTTGATCTTTGTTATTCAGAATGTGACGTTTGTTTTTCTCAAACCGCTACAAGTCATCAGCTTCGTCAAAATAAACGTGCAATGATTAAATTTCAAAAAGAAGTAGATGGTTTACTGAGTTCTATAGAGGTTAAGCGAATTCGTTTGTTGCTCGGTCTTTCAATAAAAGATGCTGGTGCAATTTTTGGTGGAGGCCCTGTCGCATTTTCCAAGTATGAGAATGATGACTTGATGCAAAGTATTCCAATGGATTCCGCGTTACGATTAGCACGCTCTAATCCGAGCGGGATAAGGGATTTAGCTAATGCTAGAAATATTACTTTGTTACCATCTAAGCAACCTGCAATTTCAACTAGCCTTATTCGATTCCCGGAAAGCGAATCAGTAACTGAACCTATCGTTACTCTAAGTGGTATTAATGAATTTAATAGTATTGCAATTAATTTTGATGTACTAACAAACAAAAGTATTGTAGAGGTATATTCTCGTGTCCAGTAAAAACATAAAACTTGAAAAAGTAGAAAATCTTCAGCATAAAAAAGGTATAGATCATCAAACAATCTATGCTGATAAAATGAGTAGTTTGGCAATGGGTGCGAATGTAGCTCGTTTAACTTTCGGCTTAGAAGAGCCACATCTCCAGCAATTAAATGAAAAATTAACTCTTATAATGCCTACAGCTTCCCTGCTTGAAATGATTGAAATACTTACACAGTCCTTAGATAATCCAGCATTGAAATCAAACCTATTACAAGAAATTGAGAAATTTAAAGCAAAATTATAATTTCATTTTGTTTCCATAACCCACCCCAGCGGTGGGTTTTCTTTTTCTCAGACTGACTTATAATTCGAACTCCAATAACAATAAAACTATAACTATGAAGTACATTACACTTATCACTTTACTCTTGTCTTTAGCTTTTACCGGCTGCCAGAAGCAACCAAGTCAAGATATAGACCCAATCACAACCACAGCAGCTCTTGAGAACTCAGATAACATTCTTAGTAAATACATAGAAAAGCTTGATTCAGAGTTCACCACTCAAGAGGTACGGGTAAAGATTCTTTGTAGGGACTATCCGCATGAATATAAAAACAACTATATGCCTAATTTACTTAAGCTATCACCAGGTGAATACAGTGAGACAGTGCTCTTGGCTGACATGGATCTAGTTCTAGATCACTACAAGCAGACAAGCAATATCCAATGTTAGACGTTTCTTCCTACTGAAATATCGCCCTACTACACTAGGTTCAAGGCCAACCATGGCAAGGCCTGTAATAACAAAGTAAAGCACTACTAACCCACCCCAGCGGTGGTTTTTTCTTTATGTAAGGTAAGTGTAACCTTGTCTTTAAACGCTACATTATAACAATTAGTATAAAGACACCTATGATTCATAAATAGAAAGGTAAGTCTCAATGAAATATCTGTTAGGCGCAGCATTGTTAGGATTAGCAATTACTGGCTGTACTTCAAATCCAAAAAACGAAGTGGTGCAAGAAAAAGTTGTGAGCAATACTCCAGCTGAAACTCAGGTAATTAACTTTACTGGTCCAATGGATCTTACAGTTGAATTGAAATCTTCAGATAATTTTGAAACTGCAGAAATGACAGATAATTCTGGCAAGGTTTATCACCTTAAACGAGCTATTTCAGGAAGTGGTATGCGTTTGGCCAATGATGACGGCGTTTCAATTCACTTCAAAGCTGGTGAAGGTATTGTAGAGTTTATGAAAGACAAACCTATCAGTATTACTGAATACAAAAAATAAGATTATTGCTCTAGGACAACCCACCCCATTGGTGGGTTGTCTTTTTATTATATGAAGTAATATTTCTATTTATTAACCGATGGAATTTCTAGAAATTTTAAGTAAAGTGAATTAAATTTTTGAATAATTAGTGAGCTAATCAGTTTAAAATTATAATATATGACGCTGTAGTCTAAAAATTGTTTTTCCATATCTCTCTTAGTGCAAATACGGACTAACTTAATGAATAATATTAACTTTAAGAATTTCGAAGAGACTGGCCAAGCTATTTTAAAATTCTTATCTCAACGATTTGGATTTAAGTTATGGATGATTACCCGTACTGAAGGTGATGACTGGATTGTGTTACTAAGTGAAGATAATGGCTATAACGTTAAGCCAGGACAAGTATTTCGATGGGCAGATTCGTTCTGCTCACACATGGTACAAAATAATGCGCCCCGCATTGCCCCTTACTCGCCCGATGTTCAAGTTTACGTAGACGCACCTATAAATCACTTAGTCCCAATTAAAGCCTATATCGGCCAACCTCTGTATAAAGAAGATGGGTCCCTTTTTGGCACTCTCTGTGCAATCGATCCTGAACCTCAATCTAAAAATCTGGTCGAGGAAGCTCCATTATTTGAGCTGCTAGCACAAGTGCTTAGCTATAATATTCAAGCTGAATTAAAAGCCGCTAAGTACATACGTAAAGCTGAACGGTTTGAAATGGAGGCATTGTCCGATCCCATGACTGGCCTTTTTAACCGTCGTGCTTGGGACCAGTTAATTGTATTAGAAGAAAAGCGCTGCAAGCGATATGGTCACCCTGTTGCTATTCTCATGATTGATCTTAATGACCTCAAAATCACCAATGATACTTTGGGGCATGCTGCAGGTGATGAACTCATTCAAAAAATGGCTTTAACCCTCAAAAACACTGTACGCAATAATGATATTGTCGCTCGTCTAGGTGGTGATGAGTTTGCTGTACTCAGTATTGAAACCAACCGAGAAAATGCGGATAAACTTGCAACCAGAATTCAAACTGCTATTGCAAAAGCTGGCATTAGTGCTGCAATTGGTTTTGCAATGCGAAATCCCACATACGGTCTATCAGCAGCTATCATAGAGGCAGATGAAAAAATGTATCAGGATAAAGCCCTGAGCAAATCACCTGAGACTAATTAATAAAAAACGCGAACCCGAGCGGCTCTTGGATCGGGTGGAGAAAAGAATGAAAGCCTTGCTTATAATTAATGGTCTCAATATCTCTGATGAGGAAATTAAAAGTTTCAACAGGAGAGAAATTTCTGGTTTTGAGCGCATTAGCTTAAATTCATTTATTTTTAATTTAAGTGAGTCCTCTAATTTATTGGCAGATATTCAGAATTATTTACAATCACGTGGTAACAAGTACAGCATCTTATACTTTGAAAAAGATCCGACTATTTTCACCTACCTTAAATAAGTTAAATATCAATCACGCTTAATTCATTGCTTAACCAAAAAAACATAAAGTTTATTTACGGTATTTATTATAACCTCAGCGTCTGTAAGACCTTGAAGCATTAAGCGATCAACCATATCCTTGCGCCAGTTTGATAAAGCCCTCTCATCCTGTGTGGCTTTATCAAACAATCCACTTTCTCCGATAAAATTTAAGAGCTTATCAGTAACACTAATCAGCACCTCTGCTTCTGTAACGCCATTAAAAATTAAACGATTAACCATATGAGCACGCGGATCATGCTGCAGGCTTTCTACTGTCAAGTAATTTAGCTTATCCATAACAAACTCCAAACAACCCATCCCTGTGATGGGTTTTCTTTTGTCTATTAAAACATAAAAATTAGCAAAGACTTAATTTTCACCAAATTTATTTAGTAATTACTATTGACAGTTTATTTAGTAAATACTAAATTACATTCACAGACAACAAAAAGCTCCAGCGTTGCGCTAACAACCTGGAGCATGACCCACAACCTAACTGTGAGTGAAATTATTATGAATGCAAAATTGACTCCACACAATAGCTTCAAGGTAACTCTTGTTGCTACTGCCTTAACTGTAAGCGCATTAGCGTTTGGTTGGCATGCTGACTTTGGCACTAGCCAAGCAGCTCCAGCTCAAAACATTCAGTCTGAATACGGCATAGTCTCTTTAAAAATGCTGGACGATGTACGCGGTGAAGCAATCTTGAATCTTGATGGCTTTCGTTTGGAAATCACTTCGTTTGAAGTTGCAGCACATCCAGACGACTACGGTGTGCCGGGTTCCGAGTTCACTAATGTAGAAGTGATAGAACTGGGTGAAATCAAGGTATTCGATGCCAATGGCAATTCTTATAACGACTTCACTGATTATCAGGATCACCGCGAAATCAACGCAATGATCGCTGGCTATATCATGAAACACCGTCTGGTGGAGGTGCAGTCATGATTCTTAAATCTGCCGACCAAATCTTTGAAGCACTTTTGAATGGCCAGCTGGTTTACTGGTGTGAATATGGCTCTGATGATTGGTCCCCGCTTAATGACCAAGCACAAGTTAATTTTGCTGATCTTTACACTGGTTTCCTGCAATTCAAAGCAGATGAACTACCTGTCATTCCAATGCCAGTAGAGTTTGGCTCAACTCATCGTTACTTCTCTGAATACATCAAGACGTTTGAAGGACTTGAGATTTACAGGGTTGGTAAAAATCGGGTGAGCTACTTCGCTTTACGTATCAAAAGCTCAGGAACTATTGCTGACTATTTCTGCAATACGTTGATTTACTCTATCCAGCCTGACGGCTCTCTGAAGAAGATGGATAAGTCTACAGCTCCACAGTGGATTCTAGATGGTTTGGAAAATGCGCGAGTCGCCATGCGCAAAAATAAACGACATCAAGTTTTAGAAAGTACCGGCTTCTTTGGGTCTGAGGACTATAAGAACTTTAAACGCAAAAACCGTCAGCTAGGAGTGCGTTGAGATGGCGATTAATATTATTCCAGCGGATCAACCGCTATTGGTTCAAGCCATTATCGTTTATCTGTACGCAGATCCGGGCTTGGGTAAAACATCTATTGGTTTCACCGGTGAAAAAGCAATTTCATTCGACTTCGATAAAGGTTCTCACCGTACTGGCGAACTGCGTCGCGGTGCTGTAGTTCAAGTAAATCAGTGGGCTGATGTAGCAAATTTAACACCTGGCGATTTAGCTCCGTTCAACACTATTGTAATTGATACGGTAGGTGCAATGCTTGAAAGCATTAAAACCCATCTATTGCTAAACAGCACGAACAAGCAAAAAGATGGCTCTTTAAAACTTAAAGCCCAAGGCTTGGCCAATAACATCTTCAAGCAATACGTGAACACATTAATTGCTTCAGGTAAAGACGTCGTTTTCATTGCCCATGCATCAGAAGATCAGAACGGTGACCAGGTAATTTACCGACCAGATCTGGGTGGTAAGAACCGTAATGAGCTGTACCGCATTGCAGATGTAATGGGTTATCTCACCACTGTGCAAACAGGTGAAGGCAAACATGAACGTGTGATCAGCTTTAGACCTTGCCCTACTCACCATGCCAAAAATGCAGGTGGTTTAGGCGGTGAAACTGGTGAGGTATGGGTTCCAGACTTAAAAGCGAATCCGTCTTTCCTGGCAGATCTCATCAAGCAGGCCAAGGACCACATCAATACCATGACACCTGAACAACTGGCATCAATGAAGGCTCAGGAAGATTTAGATAACTGGATCCAGAGCTGTGCTGAGGCTCAGTATGCCAGCGATCTAAACCAGCTTACTGAGTCAATTGATGACCAGCATATTTATTACAAAAACATGCGGGCTGAACTGGTCAAACGTGCCAAGGAAATGAAGTGCGAATTCCATAAAGAACGCAAGGTCTGGGTAGATCCTGTTGAGTTCTTTGGCATTAATGACCAGCAACTGGCTGACCTCCAGGCCTTTATCGATGAACGTGGCCTAGATGCAAAAACCGTATGTGAGCATCTCGGTATTGATGCACTTAATCAAATTGAAGCCAGCAAACTGGCAGCTGTACAACAAGAAATTGAACAATTAGCAAAGGAAACTATTAACGCATGAAAGCAATAATTTTGGACACGGAAACTCATACGATTAATGGTTTCCCTATTGAAATCGCATACGCACCTTGCTCTTTTGAGCAAGGTAACTTGGGGTTTGATCAAAGCCAGATATTTGATGAGTTCTACTCATGTCCTGAGCCAATCGCTTACGGTGCAATGGCAGTGCATCACATCCTGGAAGCTGACATCGAAGGCAAGCCAAGCTTTGATACTTTCCGCTTGCCTAAAGATGTGGATTGCTTGATTGGCCATAACATCAATTACGACATTGAAGCGATCCGTAAATGTGGTACGGATGTTCCTGAAAAATCGATCTGTACTTTAGCTCTGGCTCGTTTCACATGGCCAGAACTGGAAACTCACACCCTGAGCGCCCTGTTCTATTTTGTGAGCTCAGACAAGGAAAAAGCATGTAATTACCTGCGTAATGCTCACAGTGCGAAGTATGACATCTGGTTCACATACATCATCCTGAAAAACATCTGTTTAAAGTTGGGTATCAAAGACATGAATTCATTGCATGTCCTATCTGAACAGGTACGCACTCCAAATGTAATGCCTTATGGCAAACATAAAGGTACTCCATTAAAAGAGGTTCCAAAGGACTATGTGAAATGGATGCTTACCACTGATATTGACCCTTATTTACGTAAAGCACTGGAGGCTGCGGCATGATTTTCAAAATTAAAAAGAAACATGAAGCTGGTTTTAAGCTGTGGCTCGAAAAGCTGGGTTATTCCAAGAAAGAACTTGCAGATGGTAGCTCTACTTTCTCAGGCAAAGGTACACGCAAATCACTGAGCTATGTGTTTTTAAAGAATGATTTAACAGGTAATGCAGCATGTCAGGTGCTATTTGATGAATATGAAATGCATCTGCGCTGCCCGAATGTTTCGAATGAAACCAGCGAAAACTTAGCAAAGATTGTGGCTAATCAGATTATGAAGGTGGCGTGATGGATATTGAAAAATTAAAAGCTGAATTTGAGCAGTCTGAATGCTTTAAACGCCTTGAGCATGTTGCGCAATACACCTTCTTTGAATTTGGAGCATACATCAAACGTACTGATGTTCCTGCTGATATTGAAAAGAAGTGTGGAAAATTAATCACAGCTCTTCTTTTTAGCTGGTCAGCATGGAAGGAGGCCAAAGCCCAAGCAGTGCCGGAATGGTTTGTTGCTAAAGAAATAAAACCAGTTGAAAACGATTCTGATGAGAAAGTGCTTACATGGGACAAAGTTAGTGGAGTGCGCCTTGTGCCTGTATGGTCTTTCAAGTCGGTAACAGATGTAACCCATTGGATGCCTTTACCAGATGCACCACAGGAGCCAGCCAATGACTGATAAATGCGTAAATACAGGGAACTGGCTAAATATGTGCGATGCCTTAAGTGAAGTCACTCGCAATGAATATGGTGATATTCAAGCACAGCGCATGAGTCATCGTGAAATAAATTCTGCCCGACTTCAAATTGTTGCAGGTCGATTTAAGAAAAACCGTGTGGTTTTGAATCACTGCCCTTTTTGTGGTGTTGATATTCGCACTGAACATAAGGAGCCAGCCAATGACTGAAATTCAATTAACCAAACTTCAATTGGCTAACTATGTGTGTGATGAGCTGCATAAAGAAATGCCATTTGATCTGATTTTTAATCAGGACGAATTCTTACCATTTATGGAAATCATTGACGCTTCAAATCTGAATGTTGAATTTTCAGTTAAAAACATCGGTGACAAGATTCATGTCGGTGTAACAAAGGGAAATTCAAACGGTATATATCAGGCATTGAGCAGCTACATCGCAAAGCATGAACAACCTGCAAACAACATCGATCAACTCATTGCAAGCGGTGGTTTTGATCAGGCTTTTAAGGATGTGTTTGGTTTACCGGAATCAGTACAACAAAGTTTAAAAGAGGTAACTTAATGGCTCGATACACCATCACCGTTGAAGCCGAAAGACCGCCTCAAATTATGCTGGGTCAGACTATCGGTGGTGCAACGGTGAAGGAGCTTAAAGAGGTTGAAGTTGAACTGGTTTCAGCTTCCTATCTGGCTCAAAAATACAATCTGTCAGTGACTACGATTAGAGAAAAATTAGTTTCGATCAATCAAGGCACACAAGGCAAGGCGCTATACAATCCAAAGTTGGCCCATGACCTGCTGACAACCAAAGTTAAAGTAGGCAGACCGAGAGCTAATTAGCTCTCACTGTCGTTAAACATTTCTACCAAATCTTGAGCATCTGGATTGTAATAAGTATTCACCAGCATTGAGATAGTTTTGTGGCCTGTAATTTTGGCCAGCACTTCAACCGGTAATTTTCTCACCTTCACCATTCTAGTGATGGCTTCATGTCGTGAATCATGGAAGTTAATATGTGTAAGCCCTGCTCTTTTTTTTGCTCTCATCCATGTAGCACAACATATCTGTTTATCAATAGGCAGAAGTTTATCTGTTCCTTTAGGTAATAAAGAAAGCAGTCTTTTGGCTTCACCAGATAAAGGCACGTTTCTGGATTCACCATTTTTTGTCATCGGTAAATGCACAAAGCCTTCTTTAATATCCTTCCTACGCATTGCCAGTATTTCACCCTGACGCATAGCAGTTTCCAGAGCAAATCGAAATGCCCATGCTACATAGTGACGTGACGTTTCTGGTGTTGTGGATCCATCCCAACTTAACGCCTTTAGCAACAATTCTTGATCTTCTTCTGTAATACGCTGGCTTCTGGATTTTTCCTTGCTCGGCATGGTGACCGCATGCCAGACGTTAGAATCAATCAAAAACAGTTCTTTCATGGCATAGGTAAACACGGCTGAATAAATGGCGTGTTCATTCCTGAGTGTTGCTATCTTCACTTCTTTTTTACGGTTATTTCGCCATTCTGCAATGTCAGCAGGCTTGAAATCATAAATAGACTTGTCAGCTAAATTTGGTGCAATCCGGTCAAGGTTTTTAATTTTAAAATTGATAGTCCGTGCAGATCGCATGTGACGACCATGCTCTTGATAGTATCTAGCACAAAGTTCCCTAAATGGATAATTCGGCTTTTCGCCTTGTTCTATTGCCTTTTTACCAGATCGAAGTTCAAGCAATTTATTATAGGCCCACTGTTCACATTCCTTCGCTGTGTCTCGGGTAGCTGAATATCTTTGCTTGTCAAAAGTGACAATGATGCGCCAGCTGGACCCTCGCTGGATGGGTTTGGGTATTTTCATTTTATTGGTGCAGATTTGGTGCAGATTACTTTGCATTTTATCGGTAAAGTAAAAAAATGGAAGGATATAGAAGGGATTTTGTGCAGTTTTGGGTATGGTTTAGTGACGGGATAGGATTAATAGACTGTTTTAAATTATTGTTTTTATTATAATTAAATCTGATTATATTTTATTTTTTGTTTTTTTATCAGAAAAGATCATCTAAAATCATTGTATACTACCTACTTTCTTTGTAGCCAAGATCATCATCCCGCGTTGATCAAGCCTGTAGTGAATTTCGATGAGCACCTTAATTCTTGTTACCTCCGCACCGACTTCTATTTATGCCTGGCATGCGCTTGGACTCGCCCAAGCTTTACAACATAAACAGGAAGCTTTCCGTGTATTTTTCTATCAAGATGGCGTGTCGGTCGCAAATGCATTGCAATGGGTGCCCGACGACCAGCGTCATCTCACACGTTCCTGGCAGGATCTGAAGATCCGCTTACCTGTTTGTGTCAGTGCAGCCTTAGCGCGTGGGATTACAGATCAGGAAAATGCTCAACGTCACAATATTCAGCAACATAATCTTGCTGATGGTTTTGAATTGGTCGGTCTAGGCGAGCTTGCTGATGCTGTTCAGTCCTCACAACGTCTAATTCAATTCTAGATGCTTCATTTTTCAGGATGTGTTGCTTTTAAAAGGAATCTTGTGTGAAATCTGTACTTGTTATATTAACCCAAGCCAACCTAAACAGCTTACAGGTGCATGAAAGCCTGTCTGCCACGATGGTACTGGCGACCTTCGGCGCTGAAGTTAAAGTATTACTCCAAGGCGCGGCCTTGAGTCTTTTACGTTCTGAGCTCCAGTTTGACCAGCTTAAACATGCCTTTAAACTGGCTTCAAATCTGGTGGATAGTTTCGAATTTTATGACCTGACCCCAATTCTGGTTGAGCAGAAAAATCAGGACTCTCCTTTTGTAAAGCAAAGCGAGCAGGAGATTGAGTTGATTGAACTCAATTCAGAATTCGTTCAAAAATTTGATCACGTATTGTATTGGTAAGGACAAAGGATAAATAAATGTCAGATCAAACCCTTTACCTGATCCAGCCAGATTATGCAGCGACGGCGTCAGTCCTTGATCAATTAGCACAGCTCCATGCTTCAGATGATCAGGTGGTCCTGATGGGAGAATCTGTGCTGTATCTGGACCATGCTTTCGTACAGCAACTGCCGCAAGTTTATATCCTAAGAAATGATGCAGAAATTCTGATCTCACCTTTATCGGAAAATGTTGCTTTACTCGACTACTCCGAATTTGCAGATCTATGTCTGAAATTTAGTCGTTGCATCTCAATGAAATAATCCATGAGTCAAATATGAATCTAGAACTGGACCAAGATGGTCATTTAGTCGATTACACCATCTGGAATGAAGACGTTGCCCAAGTACTGGCAGATACACTGGAACTTCAACTTACTCCTTGGCATTTTGAAGTGCTACAGGCAGTCCGTCAATTTTATCAGCAGTTTGGGCATTCTCCTGCAACCCGTCCGTTGATTAAGTTTTTGATGAAGACAGTCAACCCGGAAATTAACAATGCCTTATTACAGGAAAAGTTTAATACAGGTCTGGTGGCACGCCATTTAAGCCGACTGGCTGGTATCCCGAAACCGGCGAACTGCTTATAAGTTTTAATCTAAAAAATGAATGAAGAAGAAGTCCGTTTCTACGGGCTTTTTCTTATTAAGCTTATCTATGATCTGTATTCACAACTAAATAAAGCTTTAAACCGGAAGATTAAAAACTTTTCTGATCCAATGCATTTAAGGCTTGATCAAGCTGTGGAGAGATTTCAGGCAGAACTTTCTGCAAAAATTCTATTTGAGCTCTCGCCTCTTCCGGAGCAACGACCCGAGCATTCACCAGATTCTGCTGTTGTAACAGCAAATGATCTAGCTGGCGATAGTCTGGCTTTTCACCTTGACTTAAGCCATTCATCATTTGGGTAAAATCCAGATAAAGCTGGTCTCTCTGTTGTAATAAGACCTGCTGTTCAGAATCCACTTCCGAGTGTCTAGCCGTTCTTGCCGGTACAGCTGTTTTAGGATTTAAATTCGAAGTAATCAGTGACTTTGCTGGAAAAGTCATCTGATCATCAGGTTTCAGTATATTGAACTCTGCCTTATAGATATCCTTATGAACCTGATAAGCAATCCCAACCAGAATACCGGTCAATAACATTCCCGCCAGCAGATATAAAGTAAGTGTTTTGTTCCTCATATATGCCACCTACAATGCTTAGAGCAACGTTCATAACACATTGCTCTTTTTAAGCCATTATTTGCTACGGTGTAGACCAGTCTGCTGGGGCATAACCGATCCGGACACGCTGTGGATGATTGCCTACAGGTACACTGGTCACTTTATTGCCTGTCGCGAAATCAATTACGGTCACCACATCCGTTTCACTTTCTGAAATGATACAGCTACGGCCATCCGGACTTCGGGTAGCCCAGTATGGCTTACCTGCAGGAATCAATTTTCCGGCAGTCAGACTCTGACGGTCGACAATGGTGGCGTAATTATCCATCGTGCCCGCAACACAGAGCTTCTCACCATCAGCACTGATCGATAAACCATGATGGCGGGAATCATTCACCCATTTGGTACGATCTTTGGGAATGCTATCGCTACCTGGCAACTGCCCAATACGGGTCACTTTATTCTGGTTTAAGTCATACTCAATCAAACCATTAAAAAATGATACCTGAGCATAGAGTTTACTTTCATCCTTGCTAAAGACCATCGGCCGCACTGAATTAGATAAATCTTTTCGACCAAACGCATCCAATGCCGGTCTAAAGTCAATTTTCTTAAGCACCTGATGGGTATTGGCATCTGCAATGGTGATATAGCGTTTACCCTTGGTGAAATCCTGCCACTGCGCATCAAGAGAGGTTTCTACATTACCAATGGCCGAGTTCAGAATTTTTCTGCCATTATCAAAGTAGATATTTTCATGCGGTTTATCACCCGTCGCAAATCGACCAAGTTCCTTACCAGTATGAATATCCAGTACATGCACCACATTTCCGGAAGATGCGGAAACCGCGACACGCTGGCCATCTGGTGAAACTGCCATATGATCCGCGCGGAAGCCTTCAACTGGAGTACGCCAGTTAATTTTGCCTGTCTTGATGTTGATAGAGACCACATCGGCAAAACTTGGACGGGATGCGACCACTGACTGTCCATCTGGCGTGGAGTACATATCGTCGACCAGCTGATCATTACCTTCACCCGCAGTAGCTTGAATATAGGTATAGGCAATCAGTTTAATGGGATTGAGGTGAATCTCTTTCAGGCGCTCCTTACGATCAGGAATCATGTTGATCACACCAACCTTGCCAAAGTCACCTGAAGATCGAATCACTGTAACTGTTCCATCCCAGTTATTACCTACAAAGAAAACTTGCTGGGAATTGGGTGGCTGAGGCAAGGTAGATGAGTCTGCCTGTGCAGTTGAAAAGACTGAGAGCATGGCCATCGCGGACAAGCTCATACAGAACCGTGATAATCGTTTTTTCTGGATTTCCATGCGGTATTCTCCATATTTTCTATTTTATTGTTTTTATCTTTGTTCAATCCACAGTCAGGCCGTGGATCTCAATCATCCACTATACAATGAAGAAAAAACCATGCTGAATTTTCCGACAGAATTTTCCGACAGAATAGAAAGATAAGAATCCAGAAAAGTTGAAGCGTCCATTGATATGAACGCTTCTAAGTAAGATAGTTTTATTGAAAAATGCTTTGAACTTTAGACATCCAATACATCAACGAATTGAGCATCTAGAACCTTAGCTAGGTCCGCAGGTTTTAAACCAATATCCAGACCGCGTTTACCCCCACTGACATAGATTTTATTCAGCTGTTCTGCAGATGCATCAATGACAGTTTTCAGGCGTTTTTTCTGCCCAACCGGACTAATCCCACCGACAAGATAACCGGTTAGACGTTCTGCCTGTTTGGGATCAGCCATTTGTAGCTTTTTACAACCAAAGGCTGATGCTACTTTTTTCAGGTTTAACTGATGGTTGACTGGAAGAACTGCTACAAAATACTGCTTCTCATCTGTGACCAATAAGGTTTTAAATACTTCTTCTACTGCCAACCCTAACTTTTCTGCTGCTTCCAAACCAAAGCTTTTGGCATTGGCATCATGTTCATATTCGTGAATGCTATATTCAATTTTTTGAGATTTTAATAATTTGCATGCAGGTGTCATAACAGCTTCGATAGTATTTTGACGGGATCTTCATTATAGCTTATCAAGTCTGCTTGGGTTTTATTCTGTGATTCTGAATAGCTTATATAATCAATATGTGTTCAAAATACAATCAGATACCATTAGCTTTTAATCCAGAATATCTATTCATATTGCACTTTAACTGAACTTAACTATCCCATTTATCATTGTAATTCCGCATACCATCTTGTTCTTAAGCTTAAAAATTCATCATTTAAAAACATAGGCAACATTCAGATGAATAACAACGCCTATACATGAAGTGCCATTTTGCCAATGTTATTGAGTGAACATAAAGAATGACAAATAAAGGTAAGCTTTAGAAAATTGAGCACATTCGTCAATATTAGATGAGGCCAGTAAAAGATTAATGAAGAATCATAAGTTTTTAATTTTACTTTTACGGCCAGTATCATTTAGCCAATGTTCAGTAGCAATGAGCCTATCTCTTTTTGCAGAAAAATAATGTGTGACTTGCTTTACTAGCGACATAAAACCCATTTAATACTAAACTTCACTTCATACCATTTATCAAATAACTTTTTGATTTTTATTCCAAGTTTGATATTTTAGTTTACAGAATAATGAATAGAATAAACATTTGATTCATTCAAAAATCTAATGAAAATCCGGTCTTTTACCGATCACCACAATTTTTGATATGAGCAGAGACTTCGAGTAATAATTTTTATTTTTGACCAGCCATTGCCGAATAAACACTCAATTTAAAAGAATTATGAATAAACATTGAGGTCTAACTTACACAGCATAAATGTAACAATTCAGCCAATTCATCTAAAATATAAAAATGATGTAAAAGACGAAGATTTGGTAGTTTTGAACATTGCTAAATGCTTGCAAAGTTTTCATTATATGGCCACTGCGTGGTACATGCTTTTCTATGTCAATTCAAAGAAATTATAAAAATAATGTAGGAATTCATGCCATAATAGGCGAAGTTTGTAGACATCTTGCAAACCTATCCTGAAACTTTTTAACTGGAGCACCATAGATGACTTCGACCATTTTGGTTATTCATGGACCGAATTTAAATTTGCTAGGAAAGCGCGAACCCGAAGTTTATGGTTATTTAACTCTAGAAGATATTAATCAGCAGCTCACTGCTCAGGCTGAAAAAGCTACTTTACAACTTGACACTTTCCAGAGCAACTGGGAAGGCGCAATTGTTGACCGAATTCATCAAGCCCAACAAGACGGCGTGCAATATATCATTATTAATCCTGCTGCCCTGACACATACCTCAGTTGCAGTTCGTGATGCACTTCTTGGCGTGGCAATCCCGTTTATTGAAGTCCACCTGTCTAACGTCCATGCACGTGAGGCATTCCGACATCATTCATATCTATCCGATAAAGCTATTGGCGTGATCTGTGGTCTAGGTGCAAAAGGCTATGCTGCCGCACTCGACTATGTCATTGAAAAAATACAATCTTCTAAACAATCTTAATTAGGAATACTGTCTCATGGATATCCGTAAAATCAAGAAGCTCATCGATTTGATGATTGAATCTGACTTACAGGCGATTGAAGTTAAGGAAGGTGATCAGTCGATTGCTCTGACTCGTCGTAATCCAGTAGTTGCAGCAGCTGTTCCTGCAATGCCTGCACCTGCAGCTGACGTCCCTGCAGCTAAATCTCCTCGTGGTGCAGTTGAAAAATCTCCAATGGTTGGCGTGTTCTATGCGGCTCCAAGCCCAGGCGAAGCACCTTTTGTAAAAATTGGCCAAACTGTTTCTGCTGGCGAAACACTGGGTATCATTGAAGCAATGAAAATCATGAACCCGATTGAAGCAACTCAAAGCGGCGTGATTGAAGAAATTCTGGTGAAAAATGGTGAAGTGATTCAGTTTGGTCAGCCACTTTTCCGTTACCGCGCCTAATCACTTCGGGGATTCATAATGTTGCAAAAAGTTTTAATTGCAAACCGAGGTGAGATCGCCTTGCGCATCGCCCGAGCTTGCAAAACTTTAGGAATTAAAACAGTCGGTGTCTATTCAGACGCTGACAAAGACCTGATGCACTTACGCTTCTGTGACGAAGCCGTGTGTATTGGTCCTGGCGCAAGTAGCGACAGTTACCTGAATATTCCAGCCCTGATTACAGCTGCTGAAATCACCAGCGCAGATGCCATCCACCCTGGTTATGGCTTCCTGTCTGAAAATGCTGAATTTGCTGAAATCGTAGAAAGCTCTGGTTTTATCTTCATTGGTCCACGTCCAGAACATATTCGCCTGATGGGGAACAAGGTTTCTGCGATTATTGCCATGAAAAAAGCGGGTGTACCAACTGTACCTGGCTGTGATCATGCGGTGACGATTCACAATGCGCTTGCTGAAGCCAAAGAAATTGGTTTCCCGCTCATCGTGAAAGCGGCTTCCGGTGGTGGTGGTCGTGGTATGCGTATCGTAGAACGTGTGGATACCCTGCTTGAATCAGTACAAGCTGCGCAGCGTGATGCTGAAATGTGGTTTGGCGATGACACGGTTTATATGGAACGTTTCCTGCAAAAACCGCGTCACGTCGAAGTACAGGTTCTAGGCGATGGTAATGGTCATGCGATCCATTTATATGACCGTGACTGTTCTTTACAGCGTCGTCACCAGAAAGTACTTGAAGAAGCGCCAGCGCCTAACCTGCCAGAACAGGCTCGTGCTGACATTCTTGAGGCCTGTGTCAATGCTTGTAAATTGATGCAATATCGTGGTGCCGGTACATTCGAGTTCCTGTTTGAAGAAGGCGAATTCTTCTTTATCGAAATGAACACCCGTGTTCAGGTAGAACACCCTGTGACTGAAATGGTCACCGGTATCGACATCATTGAACAGCAGTTACGTATTGCGGCTGGTTTAGGTCTGGATATCCAGCAAGAAGATGTACGTGTTCAAGGTCATGCGATCGAATGCCGTATCAACGCTGAAGATCCATCGAACTTTATGCCATCTCCTGGCAAAATCGAGACTTTTTATGCGCCAGGTGGTGCAGGTATCCGTTTAGACTCTCATATCTATCCAGGTTACAGCATCCCGCCATATTATGATTCTATGATTGCCAAGCTAATTGCCCATGGTAAAGACCGTAAAACTGCAATAGCACGCATGAAGCAGGCCTTGGATGAAATGATTCTGACAGGTGTGAAAACCAATATTCCATTACACAAAGATCTGATTCTTCAGGATGAAAATTTCTGTGAACAGGCAATGGATATTCACTATCTGGAAAAACATTTGTTGAAGCAGCTTGAAGGTGCTGAAGACAAAGAAAAAGCTTGATCCAGTAATTGATCTAATAAAAAAACCGCTGAATTCAGCGGTTTTTTATATCTAGCCTTCAATCAAGGCAAAATGCGTCGAAGCACAGCAAAACATTGTTCTGCTTTTTCATTGGCACAGAAATTAATGGTATTTGAGTTCTGCCACTTCACAAAATACTGCGAAATCTCGCCTGACTGATCCACCTGATTACCGGAACAGTCTTTTTCATTATTGTCGTATTTAACCTGCATAATCAGCGCTGGAATCTGTGCAGCAGGATCTTGTGAAGGCTGATAGTCATACAGCCCTGTGGTCCATTCTGAACCGCTTTTAATCACTACGTTGTTATTGCCTTTAAAATTATAGTATTCAACACATTTCTTATTATCTGGAATTTCCATTCCCCATAGCCCGACAATTTCAGGACGGGTATTAATGGTAAAGGTATTCGGAACTTCGATAGGTTTCGCAATACTATTTGCAGTTTGATTATTGTTTTCTGTTGCCATTAGCCAAGATGAGCTCATGAGCAAGACAAGGCTAAGACAGGTTTTTTTCATATTCACAGGCTTCGTTTCAATCCTAATAATTAATTTTAACTTATCATATTTTTCGGGATCATATTCTGCTCTGCATCAGTTTAAATACCGAAATAAAACAAATTTTTATCATTATAGTTTAAAAACATGGATTTCCTTTTTTAATTTTTTTGTATATATTTCGTATACAAACGTATATTGATAACGTAAGTAAAAACAGATTATTCCAAGAATAAAGTTGTACTTTTGGGTAAAAAGCATTTCCCAAACAAAGTGATATTTCACAAATAAAAATTAGATACAGGACTTAGATTTGCGAATACCTCGAATCACAGACCAGAACTTGAATCCTGAAACATATGCCTACTTGGTCATTCTTTTCATTATTTTAGTGACTTGTTTGATTGGCATTATGACCAGAACACAGGATTACTTAGCCATACTCTGGCCTGCCAATGCTGCCTTACTGGCCATGTTTTTACGCTTCCCCCATTTAAACAATATGGGCGGGTGGCTAGGTGCTTTCTGTGCGTTCATGTTTGCCGATTTGGCAACAGGTAATAATCTATTACAAAGCCTGTTTCTAACACTTGCCAACCTGATTAGTACGATTGTATCGCTGTTTTTTATCCGATATTTCCAGATCAACTATAAGTACTACAATACTGGTTTCACTTTCGTGCATATGTTCGGCATCTGTGCATTCGCAGGATGCCTGGCCAGTGCAGTGTTTGCCGTTGCGACCTTACCCAATCTTCCCCATTCCTTTATGACCAAGGAAAATTTATGGATTGATTTCGGGCTGTGGTGGACAGGCGAAATGGTAAATTACATTATTGTCCTGCCGCTTTTTCTAGCCTTTCCTAGAACCAAAGATCTCAAGTATTTATTTAAAAACCGCAGAAAGAAGCAGAACTCTTTTAGTTATCTGCTGCCAGCAGGTACGGTAATCCTGTGTATTATCCTGAGTAATATTTTTGTCGGTCCAGGTGCCCTGCTTTATCCGTTGGCAGCTTTAATCTGGGCAGCACTGACCTATCGCATCTTTACGATTGCAATTATTAATGCCTTTGTAATCATTTTGATGTATTACAGCCTGACCCAGTTCTATGCCACTACACATGATACGTTGGCAGACTCGACCATTTATATCTCATTAAGGATCGGACTATTTATGCTGGCATTATCACCGCTGATCCTGTGTATCATCAGTCAGAACCGCAATGATCTGTTTAAACGGGTATTGTATTTGGCCAATCATGACAGTCTGACGCGTACCATGAACCGGCATTTTTTCTTTCAGAAAGGTGAATATTTACTGCAACATTCCAAGAGTGTGCAGTTTTCCCTGATTATGCTGGATATTGATCATTTCAAACGTTTAAACGATCATTTTGGCCATCATGTGGGCGATAAAGTACTGCAACACTTTGCTGAAATCATCCGTTCCAATTTACGTTCTCAGGATCTGTTTGCGCGTATTGGTGGTGAGGAATTTGTGATTTTGCTTTGGGATACCAAACCATCTAAGGCCCAGTTTATTGCCGAGCGTATTCGTGAACTGGTAGCTAAAACGCCAATGTATCAACCTGATGGATCACCGTTATCGATTACTGTGAGTCTCGGGATTACGCATCAACATGCCCCGCTTTCTCAGGATTTACAGCAACTGATCAATACCGCGGATCAGGCCTTATATCAAGCCAAACACTTGGGACGTAATCAGGTGGTGCTTGCATCCTGAACTGAAACCCTCTACAACCTTATAACAATATCAACGCTAGGGAATGCAGATGAAATTTGAAGAATACTTACAATACGATGGATTAGGACTGGCTGAACTGGTTAAAAATAAACAGGTGCATTCAAGTGAACTTTTATCAGTTGCCTTAGAACGCAGTGCAAATATTAATCCTGAAATCAATGCCATTATTATTCCCATGCATGAGCATGCCTTGCAGCGTACCCAGCAAAAACTGTCTGGCCCCTTTGCTGGAGTTCCATTTCTGGTCAAAGACCTGTTTCAGGAATATGCAGGTTATCCGACGTCTTATGGATGTCAGGGTTTAAAGCGTATCGGGTATATCGCTGAAACCAATGCCGAGATTGTTAATCGTTGGGAACAGGTAGGTATTGTGACCTTTGGCCGTACCAACACCCCTGAATTCGGAATTAAAGGCATTACAGAGCCAGATGCCTGGGGAAGCTGTAAAAACCCGTGGAATTTAAGACATAACAGTGGTGGCTCGTCAGGCGGCTCTGCTTCTGCTGTGGCAGCCGGCATTGTGCCAATTGCCGGTGCAGGTGATGGTGGTGGCTCAATTCGTATTCCGGCTTCCTACTGTGGTCTGTTTGGTTTAAAACCAAGCCGTGGACGTACGCCGTGGGGACCGCAAATGAGTGAGGCAATGCACGGTGCTGCCATTCAACATGTACTCACCAAAACTGTTCGGGATAGTGCGGCAATGCTGGATGCCACCCATGGTGAAGATCGCAGTTCACTGTTTACGATTCAACGTCCGCATACACATTATCTGGAAGTGATTCAGCAACCACCAAAAAAATTAAAAATCGCATTTAATACGCGTTCCAGCATTGATACGCCTGTTTCTCAAGATGCTATTAAAGCGGTAGAACAAACTGCCCGTTTACTGGAATCTTTAGGTCATGAAGTCGTTGAGGATCAACCGCAGATTGATGGCATGCAACTGGCTAAAGATTTTATTACGACGTGGTTTAGCCAGTTTTCTTATATGCTGGACGAAATCCAGAAAGGCTATCCATCCAGATCAGGCGATTTTGAACTGGATTCTCTGGCGCTAGCTGCTTTTGGTGCCAAAACGACGGCAATTGAATATATCCAAAATCTGACCAACTGGGGACAATATGTGACCCAGATGAATCATTTCTTTGATGATTATGATCTCTACCTGACACCAGCCACGGCCACTGTTGCACCCAAAAATGGCGAAGTCAAGACACCAAACTGGCAGAAGCCGATTCTTAAAGCTTTATTAAAAATGAATAAGGCACATTTATTGGCACAAGGTAAGCTGGTCGACCAGATTGTGAAAGAAAACCTAAAATGGGTGCCATTCACCCAGTTAGCCAATATTACCGGCCTTCCTGCAATGTCTGTACCGCTATACTGGAATGAAGATAACCTGCCTTTGGGCTCACAGTTTATTGCACCATTTGCCCGTGAAGATTTGCTGTTACAACTGGCCGCTCAATTAGAACAGGCTCAGCCCTGGTTTAATCAATATTCCAAAATCCGCATTTAATCATTCAATCGTATCTTAAACCTGCTTTTGCAATTCGACTTTGCTGGGTAAGCCAAATACCAGCAACAGGCCCAGCAAGGTCGACAGCGCAGCAGCAATAAAGATTGATGTTCCACCGACCTGATCCCAATAACGACCGGCTAGAATGCTGCCACTCGCCACGCCTAAGCCCCACATGGTGCTATACAGTGCCTGTCCACGGCCTTGCTGTCCAGCCGAGAAGTTCTGAAAAATAACCCGCATGGCAATCATATGGAATAAACCAAAACTCAGGGCATGAATGGTCTGGGCAAAAAACTGTGCCAGAAATGACGATGGAAATATGCCGACAGTCAACCATCTTAAACCAGTCATTAACAGGCATAGCATTGCCAGATGACGCCATGACCAGCGTGTCAGAAAGAATGTAGCGTAGGCAAACATAATGATTTCAGCAATGACTCCAACCGACCAAAGCAATCCGATCTGACTGGTACTGAATCCATTCTGGCTGAGATAGTTACTATAAAAACTATAAAACGGTGCATGCGAAAACAGCATGATCAATTCAATCAGGAAAAAACTGTATACCACTGGACGCTTGAAGATCGGCCATAAGGCTTCAAGTTTTTTCTGAGCTGTCGGTGCTGCTGTAGGTTCTTTGATGGTAAATGACCAGAGAAAAGCCAGAAATGAAATACAGAGCAATAAGATTGGTAGCATACTGATGCTGATAATTTCAAAAATTGCCCCTAAACCAAATACGCCAATAATAAATCCAATAGATCCCCACTTACGGACTTTGCCATAGAGCTCTGCCCTTTTCTCACCTAACCAGAATAAAGTCACGCCTTCAAACTGAGCCAAAATTGCATTTTGAAAGAAACTGAAAATCAGCATGAGCAAAGCAACTGACTGGAAGCTATTGGGAATGATAAAAATCATGAACCAGATACAGGCTTCCATCCAAGTAGCTATACGCACCAGCAACATGCGTTTCCCGGATTTGTCTGCAATCCATCCCCAAATAAATGGCGCAAAAAATCGGGTGACAATCGCAATCGAAGATAAAATCCCAATTTCCTGATAATTAAAGCCTTGATCCTCTAGATACAGACTCCAGAAAGGCATGAATGCGCCCACAATCGCATAATAAAAAAAGTAGAAAAAACTGAGTCTGTAATGAATAGCTAGAGATTGCATCAAACTAGATACTCTTTCATTTTTGATAACTTAAAATAAATATAAGTTGCACTTAGTTGCATTGAATGGGTCTCGGTTGAGTCTAGTTAATCTATAAGCTAATCATCTATAGATTCTTCAAAGCTCTTTAACTAATTTTAGAAAAGTTAGATTTTAACTTAATACATTACCTAAATTCTTAATTTATTCTTTTAGTTCAATCATGAGCTTATCAATCGTAATCATTTGATGGTTCTAAGAATTAAAATGACTGAGGTTCTGACATTTAGACAGCTTAACGTTACAAAATCTGAGCCTTATTTAGCTTGTACTTTGTCTATCATGGGGCTCACCAATAAGAAAAGAAAAACCCCTCAACATTTAGAATGTAAGAGGTTTAGTTTGCCGTAATACGTTCGGCTATGATTTTAACTTTGCTTTAAACTCAACCCATCCATTGACTTGGGTGATAGTTAGGTCGATAGCTGAGTATTGATAGTAGCGCTCCACCTCAACAAGAGTTTTAGCGCTCATCTCCTTTCGAGCCTCTTTGAATTCAAAATATGGGTTATTAAAATTAATAACATTAGAATTGATAACTGATATTAAGTAATCAGTTGTGTGAATACATTGTATGTGTGCTCATAACCAGCCCGTTAAGTCAAAATTCAAACCAATTATTAGCCTATTATTATTGAAAAATAAAATAGCACAGAATACTTAACTCATTGATAATAAAAAAAATTTATCATTCTAAATTAAACTTTTTTCAAACAATCCCGGCATTCTTTCTTGCCGTCGCTAATCTCAGTCGCACCATGTAGGCAGAATAAGCAGAATAGTAATCGGAGCATACTTTTTTCCAGACAAAAAATAACCCGCTTAACCTGGGGAAGTTAAGCGGGTAGGCTTCTTTAACACGTCGTTATAGTTTTTAGCTAGTTCATCATTATTCATGGAGCACCTTTAAAGTAGCACTTATATAGTGCAGCAATAGTATAAGAAGCATTACTGAATGGTGGGTGCTGGTTGGCTTTGGGTTAAATTTGGTTATTTGTTAGACAGGAATTACACTATTTAATTATTTTTGTGTTCTGGTCGCCGTATAAAGTTTATCAGGCAACAAAAAAGCTCTTATTTCTATGGACTTTAAAAACTCGGAAAGAAATCGAATAAATATTTAATGAATGTGAACCTGTCATTAATATCGGGTACGTCAAATACCCATAAAGTTTTAGTTTGTGATCTATATTTAAATCTTACTGCTGATACCTTAGTTGTCACTGACGCATCTTCACCGAGATGTTCAGCAATTAACTTTAGATTTTCTGATAGAAATCGTGATTTATTTATTGTTCTAGATTTTGTGGGCTCGAAAGTCGCTAAAATTTCATCATATACCCAATTAAGAAAACTTAGATCTATCGCTTTATATTTATTCATAAGGTGCATCAATCTATTTAAAAGACTGTGAAGATTCTTTATAACATTTCATTTAATTAAATAAATATTATTTTTAAGAAATAAAAATGTATATACCTGTAAAAAAAACCCACTTATGATGGGCTTTCGTTTTATCTTTTAAACTTATCTATTCAGAAGCTTTAAGCTCATCAGACAATTTTTCTAAACTCTTTGCTCTTTCTTGTTCGCTAGAAAGATTATATAAATGGAAACACAGAAAGAATATAAATGCCAAAAATACTCCGCCTAAAATTACAACTCTTTTGTTTTTCAAAAGATTCAACTTAATTTAAGCATGAGCCTTAGTATGAACCCTTTTGTTTAATAAACCAACAAAAAAGCCCATCTTTCGATGAGCTTCTTCATAGTAACACTTCAAACGACGGGAGTGTCACAAGATGAACTTGCTGGACTGATCCGTATAGGCAGTTACCGCCAGAACCCTAATCTATCATACCTATTGATGTAAAAATAGCCTCTTCACAGAACTAGGTGCTACCCTCTTCTTTAATTATAGGTTAATGAAAATATCACTTAGCTATTCTAGTCAAAAAAAAACCACATCATTGGGGACGATGTGGGCAGAACTCTAAATTCAAAACGTGGAGATTTTTGAACATATGGTAAAATATAATGAAAATATTGTATGCAGTCAATCACACTTTGATATTAAGTCGATGATTAACAATCATATTGACCGATAAAATAGAAATAAGTCACTTATTCAAATTTCTAGTTAATCTCAGTCTCTTTGACCAGATCTATTACTTAGCTAAGCTATTCAAGCCAGATACCTAGTAAGAAATTAAGCCAAACTTTTCTTTAGGCAATAAAAAAGCCCACATTGCTGTGGGCTCTTCCCCTTTATCATTTTGCGCTGATTCAGGATTGTTGACGAAATGTACAACGGTCAAACAATAGCCAATTCATGACAAATATAAATATATATAGAAATTAAATATCTATCCATATATAAAAAGTCTAAATTGTGATCTTTGGAGTCAATAATTTCTAGTATGAACTTGATAAAGCTTTATTTTAGGTAACAAAAAAGCCCATCTTTCGATGAACTTCTGCAAAATAGCACCCAGCAATGAGTGTATTATCAGATCATCTGATCAATCTAATCCACATGACTGGTTGCCCGTATAAGTCTTCCTTATTACACTGATTAATCCAAAGACTTTTCAACACAATTATTTTTCTAAATTGTTGATTCCATCTCGGTGCATAATATTGATGACTATCATCCTGCTATTCACCTTGATCTCTAGTCCAAATCTTTAAGCTTTTAAACGAAATGAGTGATCTAAAAGTCAGCAAGACTTTCCTTCATCATGGAAAATAATAATACTGCGCAAACAGCAAACAAGAGCCCTATCAAAGCAAATAAAGGATCCTGATAAATAAGACCTAAAACCATGAGAGAAACAGCAAGGATGACAAGGAAAATAATGCCGCATATTTTAAAGAGATACATATCCAGAACCTAAAGCAAAAACTATACTTTCAAGAAGCAATATTTGTTCCTTTTTTAAATAATTTTTATATTTATTATCTATATAAATTGATCAACATTCTATCTATTAGTACGAAGCCAGAATATGAAATACAGATCTATTCAGTAACCATATTTCGAACAAAATTCAGAAATCCAGACATTAAAAAGCCACTCTAAAAAGTGGCTCAATGATCAAATGTTTTTATTGATATTCAATTATAGCGGTCACTATTTTCAAATAAGAATTTTAATAAATATTCTTTCTTTACCCGAAATAATCACGACATGCATTCCTCCATGAAAGGTCAAAATATTCCTGATCGACCTGCCGTCTTTCAATCAGCACAATATTTTTATTCACTACAATAAACCTCCGATGCTTCATTTCATTCGTAGATTTATCTCTGAAACTAACCTCACCACATTCTCCCTCTTGTTGATGAAATTGAACCAGGTCTGAATTCGGTAAAGCATTCCTTACCATCTCCCTAAATTTTTTTAAATCCTCATCCTGTAGGATCTTAGAGTCAGCTTCTTGCTGTGTATTTGGTTGACTACACCCCAGAAGTATTAAAGCTACAAGAGGCAAGATAATTAGTTTTTTCATAAGCTGTCCTCCTGAGAAAGAGGATCACATTATTTTTAAAGTATGGCTATTATTAAAATGAATAGTTTTGTAAACCATTCAACTTTATCAATAAATTTAATCAGGAAAATTTAGAGCAGATGAAAAGGTATAATAGCTAAAAAGAGCTTGCTGTTTCTCTGAAAATATCAAAGTTCTGAATATTATATAACCCGAATCATGGATAAGAAATTCAGTTGAAAAAAAAGATGGCTAAGTTGATAAGTGAGTTACCACACAAACTATTTAACTAGCCATCCTATGTTCGAGTTTACAACTTTATTCTGTACGATTGACGATTTTTTTCAGAAAAATGAAGCCATCTATTGGCAATATTTAAAACAAGAAAATCCGAAGGTCAGGCAGAGATCAGGGGTTCTTTGTTTATCTGAAATCATTTTTATCGCGGTCTGGTATAAGAACTCTCAACTTCATCATTTCAAAGCCTTTTATGGCATGATACAGCGCTTTTATTATAAGCTTTTCAAGGCCCTCCCATCCTATCAGCGGATGGTTCATTTAATCAATCAACATCAACTCGCACTTCAAGCATTGCATATTTCTCTAACTTCTAGCGCTCAAACAGCTTGTGCCTGGGTTGATTCTACAACTTTACCCGTATGTAAGAATCAGCGTATCCAACGTCATAAATCTTTAAAAAAGATTGCCACACGAGCTAAAAGCTCAATGGGGTGGTTCTATGGATGTAAATTACATGTATTAGTAGATGCTCAGGGTCAATTTATTCAGACCCAACTGTCAAATGGCCATACTTCAGATATAAAAATTCTGCCGAAGCTAGCTCAAGGCTACATCGGTAAAATCTTTGGTGATCGTGGCTACATCAGTGAAACTTTAAAAGAAAAATTGGTAAAGCAGGATATTGAATTAATTACCTATCATCGCAAGAATATGCGACCAGTGAAGCTATCATCAGAAGATGAAATGATGCTAAGACAACGCAATAAAATAGAGACCATCTTTAGCTTACTGAAGCAACAATATAACTTGGTAAGCAGTCGCCATCGTTCCATTTCAGGTTATTTGGCTGGGATTTATGCATCCTTGTGTGCTTATCAAATCTGTCATCACAATAAGCCTCAATTTACAACGATGTAAAACTAGGCTTATCCATGATTGGGGTTTATATAAGACTTGTCAGAGATGACTCTACTGAAAGAATGGGAGACCTCACAACCTTTTCTTGCTAGTTGTGAGGCCCTTTAAAGGCATTATTCAACAGGGTTTGCTGCTTGACTGTCTACCTGTTCATTCTGAGGAGTAGGATTGTTTGAACCGTCCTTTTTGTATTTCATTTTCTTATAACAATAACCTGCAAGTACACCTGCACCAATTAACGTTAACAACTTCATCTTTCACCTCATGCTCATAAATGCAAGCCTATATAACTAACATCTATATTTGTAGCTTTCCAAAGCCATTTAGAGTGTTTTTTTAAATAAAAAGTTAAATTATGTATATCTGTATAGATTAGACCTCTTTCATAAATCATTTTTTGCTCAGTTCCAAGTTGTAGATTCCAGCGATTAAATTGAATCTCAAACCAAGCCTTTTACCTCTATTTCGATAACGCTCAGCAAGGATTTTGAAGGTTTTCAGGCTGCCAAATACATGCTCAATTCCGATTCTTCTTTTATTGATTTCTTGATTATAGATTTTCAATTCAGGATCCAATTTACAGTGTCTTTTGGCTTTTAATGGCAACAGGCTATTCGGATACAACACATAAATCCCCTGATAGCCTTTATCTGCAAGGATAAAAGCCCCAAAAGGAATCTGGTTTAAATTGCGTTTGAACAACTCGAAATCATGCACTGCACCGCGACTGGTACATAAACTCAGGATTTTTTGAGTTTGATAATGAATGATGGCCTGTACTTTAAAGGTATGGGTCTTTTTCTTGCCGCTATAGCTTTTCTTCTGTTTTTTTAGGCCTTTGGATTGGAATTTCCGTGGCATCCACGATTACAACATTCCAGTCGATGCCTTCGCCCTCGGGTAAATCTTTGGGTAAATTAAACAGATTGGACCGAATCAGGCAGTCTTCAACATGACGGACAATTCTTGAGGCTGTGGGCTCTGAAACCCCGTAACTCGTCGCAACGTGAAATAAGGTTCGGTATTCCCGCCAATAGCTCAGACAGAGCAGAACCTGATCCTCCAGGCTTAACTTGGGCGGTCTGCCTTTGGCAGAGACATGTTTCTTCAATTGCTCAACCATTAAATCAAAGGTTGACCATGAGATGCCCGTGTATCGCTTGAACTGAGGATCAGAAAGCTTGTTTGAATCGATGTATTTCATCCGCAGATTATGCACGAATGCTAAGAAATCCGGAGTGCAAATATTAACCAAAAAGAAGATCGTTTTTTGATTTATGAAAGATATCTAGTGAAAATATAAAACCAAGAATCAGGAGATACATAATGAACGAAGCATACATCTACTGCGATAGAAAAATTATCAAGTGTTCTATTTGTGAAGCACAGGATGACTATAGCTTTAATGATACTCAGCAATTTTCTATTATTGCTGCTGCAGAAGGCAAGCAAACTCATGGGCGCTACTCTATTGAAAGTATCAAGTGCAAGAACTGCAATAAAGTGGCAAAAAACAGTCAGGATCCCTATTTTTATTATTAAGTTGAATTAAAAGTAAAAACCTACTTTGAAATAGAGTATCTAATAAAGAATGATAATCAAACAAATATGATCATTATTATTGGTCTAAAGGGCCTTCAAAGAATTTCAGATCATAAGTTAAAACTAACTTTAGCGGTATATCAAGGAGATACTCAATGCCTGACTTTATAAGAGCTGTAGGCTTGGGCCTACTTTACCTCCCGCTGATGACCATCAATATCTTTAACACTATATATGCTGATACCTCGCCTATAACCCCTGAATCTCCCAAAGCTATCACATATTCCAATATAGATCGTGGTTTAAATGAAAGCCTTTATCCTGATGAAGAAATCACAGCTAAAAAGATCGCAGACATTATTGAGAAATCTATTCGGAAAGAGTATTCGACCGGTATCGCGCTACGTGATGCACACCCTAAGGCACACGGTTGTGTACGCGCAGAGTTCAAGATAGCTGAAGCACTTCCCAAAGAGTTGGCACAAGGTATTTTTCTTCCCGGAAAAACCTATCAAGCCTGGATACTTTTTTCTAATGGATCTAGTAATGCTCAACAAGCAGATATTAAAAAAGATGCCCGTGGCATGGCAATAAAGCTTTTGGCAGTACCGGGAGAAAGACTTTTAAATCATGATGAAATGTCTACTCAAGATTTCATCATGATTAATCATCCGGTTTTTTTTGTGAATGATCCAGCTCGTTATATGGCATTTATGCAGGATATAAATAGTGAAAGCTTTCTCAAAAAATTGCATACCCCTTTTGCATTAGGGGCTAAAGGAACCTGGATTGCCTTAAATACGAGAAATACAATATCTAATCCTCTGCAAACCCGATATTGGTCCATGGTGCCCTATCAATTAGGAACAGGCAGTGGTCGTCAAGCTGTAAAGTATTCAGCCCAAGCATGTTCAAGAGGAACAGATCCTATACCCTATAATCCCCACAATAATTTTCTAAGAGAAAATCTACGGAATCAATTGCAAAAAAGTAAGGCATGCATGGAGTTTTTAGTACAACCCCGAACATCAAACAGCATGTCGGTCGAAGATTCGATGACCGAATGCCCAGAAAACCAGGCACCTTTTTACAAGCTAGCGACTATTCATATTCTTCAACAGGTTTTTGATACACCTGAACAAAACGAATTTTGTGAAAACCTCTCCTTTACGCCATGGCATACAGTACCGGAACACAAACCTCTGGGAGGAGTAAACCGGATGCGAAAGGTGATTTATGAGCGTATCAGTCAGCTTAGACATGAGATGAATGCTACTAAAAGATTAGAACCACACTGAGAACTAAATATATATGAATTATTAATTAAATTATAACTTAAACTAAAATTAGAGCGATTATTGTATCATTTATTTAATTTAGCTTAATAATTTTAGTTTACAAAGTTTGTTAATAGTTAATTTAGAAACATGGCTAAGACTGCTACATTATAAATGAAATTATAAAAATTGAAATGGTATCTGTGATGAAAACAAAAAGTCCTCTCCTGAAAATTATAGTGGGCTGTGCGGGCTTAGGCTCTGCTTATTTGCTCGCCTCTCCTGCTATTTCCCGGAAATGCAAGAATCAGGATTCCCAGAAATGCAATCATCATAATTGTGATATTGCTGCAAAGACCCCCGGAACTCTACTCGCTATCGAAGAACAAAGTACTGATTTATTTCCCCATGCCGCCCAACGATTTTTAATTACCTATCGCAGCCGTGGTATACATTCAGAACCCATTGTTGTCTCCGGATTTGTTTTATTGCCACAAGGCAAACCACCTAGAGGTGGCTGGCCCGTTTTAGCCTGGGCACATGGCACCACCGGAGTGGCAGATACCTGTGCCCCTTCTGGTGATTATGTCGGTGGACCCGTGCATGCCTATCAAGAGCTGGCTTCCAAACCACTTGATGCCTGGCTTGCCCAAGGCTATGCAGTAGTTGCCACCGATTATCAGGGCTTAGGTACACCCGGCAAACACCCCTACATGAATGCACAGAGCCAACTGCATACTGTGGTTGACTCTGTAAGAGCACTTCATTTTTTAAAGCCTTATCATTTTAACAGGAAATGGTATGTCATGGGTCACAGTCAGGGAGGCGCTGCTGCCCTAATGGTAGCTGCACATGGGCAAAAAGATGCACCTGAGTTAAAGTTACGTGGAGCACTGGTCGTCGCCCCAGGAGGATATCAATATGAGGGAATTGCTCAATACGCAGCCTCGCATCCTCAAATCGAAAAAAGTGTGGTTGCATTTCTTCCTATCGTTCTTTTAGGTGCTGAAGCCGCGGATCCTAGCCTCAATATTATGAATTTATTGAGTCCTGAAATGGCCCAGATTGTCAATTATGCGCGTAATCATGGCTTATCGGAATTACAAGCTGATGTGAAAGAAGCACCTCAAACAGTTTTCAAAACTGATGCAGATCTTAATCCCTTAATAGAATATTCAAAAAAACAATCCATCGAAAATATGATACCTACTGTCCCTGTAATGATAGTTCAGGGTAATAAAGACCAGATTGTAGATTATCAAGGTACTCATGCCTATTATCAGCTAATGTGTACCAAACAAAAGCCGATTGCATTTAAAACTGTTGAAGGTGCAGATCATCATGGCTCTTTAAGACAAAGTCAATTTATGGTCGAAGACTTTATCAACTCAGTTGAACAAGGAAAATTTATGAGTACTTGTGAGACAAATTAATGTTCATATTTTTGTCGATTAGATATTTATGATCATGGTAAGTCTATGAAATATGCAGTCTGTTACTAGACTGCATAGCATTAAAAGTTTAGCTCTTATGACCTTAGTATGTCCTTAACACGCTTATCGCAGTTAAGCAGTAACGAATATCGAAACGTAATATTTCATTTATTTGAGATTAATCCGGGCCTGCTACAGGCCAACTAACTTTAATTAATCCAAATTTTATTCCTTCGCAAACGTGTAGCTAAAGCAAGTATTAGAGCTTTTGCTGAAACTCATAATTTTGATTTTTGAGTTCCCCATTTTGATTCCTTAATTCTTTAGCAAACAACAATGAGAATGAAAGAGGTTCTTTATGTGCTCGAACTATGAATTCCCTTCAAAAAAACGTCTTTCCTTACTAGATATTCATGAAGAACAACTGGAACTCGGAATAAAAATACATGTTTATCCATTAGCACCCGCCCCAATCATTATGCGTGGTGCGGACAAGTTTGAGCTGGATATTGCACGTTTCGGACTAGTTCCATCTTGGGCAAAAGAGTTGAAATATGGCAGACATACCTACAATGCCCGGAGTGAAACAGTGGCATCCAAACCAAGTTTTCGACATGCCTGGAAAAATAACCAGTTTACTTTAGTCCCAGTCGATACATTCTTTGAGCCTAAATATATAGACGATAAACCACACTGGTTTGGTATTTCACGTGAAGATGGTCATCCTTTCACGGTTGCAGCAATTTATGAGGATGCATTGATTGAAGGTGAGAAAATCAGATCCTTTTCGATGCTTACCATAAATTCGGATCAGCACCCATTTATGAAACGGTTTCACAAGCCGAATGATGAAAAACGTTCGATTATTGTGATTCCTGAAGAATTACGACACGACTGGCTCAACTGCGACCATGAACAAGCTCATAATTTTTTCTTTGAAATGAAAGATGAATTTATAGCAAGGCCTAAAGAGCAAGGTTTGTGGACCAACTGAAAAGCCCTAAACCAAGCTAGGGCTTTATTCATATAAAATACTTATTTCTGCTCCCTCAGCGGATGCTCTGGCTCGGCATTAGGCTTTTTCTTAGGCTTTACGCCCTTATAGGTTGCTTGATTGCCTTTATCATCATTAGATTCTTTTTGCGGATTATCTTCTTGCTCTGTTTGGTGTTCTGCATGAGTTGTCATATATATTCCCTTTCCTCTAGATGCTTAGAAAATTATTAGGACATATAAGGTTAAACATCAATAATATTTATGTTTTCCATACATTTTAATAAACATACATTCTTCTAATCAGAGCTTATATAGACTTCTGGTTCGAATCTAAATCTATTTGGCTGTGCAACCTGCTTTCAGGAAACACAGCTCATCGATCTTAAAATTTGGTTTCTTATTACTTAAAAGAAAGTATCTGCAGAAACATTAAAACGTTCAGACAAAGCTTTAATATGACGGATATTGAGCTGACGTTTACCATTCAGGATTTCAGAAATGACCGACTGGGTAGCTATGTCAGATAGATCTGATTGGCTGAGACCATGCTGTTCCATCAGGAAAGCCAGTGCAGTACGACCATCGCCTTCTGGCATCGGCAAATGCTCATGTTCATAAGCTGAGACTAAATCACCCAGTTGAAGAATCAGCCCCATTAAGGGATGCGACTCATCATCACCTACAATATCCAGAAGTTCATCTAAAGCTTCAGTGAGCGTATTAAAGTCTTCTTCAGTTTCTGGCTTGCTGAGCAAAGGTGCAACATAACGCCAGTGATCAACGGCCTGTTTAATCATTGCATTCATATTAAGCCTCCTTCCAATGACCTTTGTCATATTCCTGATGGGATAAGACATGGCGAATATAGACACGTTTTGCTTGATACATCACAACTGCGATCAACCTGATCTTGTTGCCACCAATATCAAAGACATGAAATTTCCCGACTTTATCGACTGCGGGAAATAATCGCTTCATGTCGGCAAAATCCTTAGGATCATTGGCCTTGATAATTCGATACCAACCATCCAATGCAGTTTCAGCGTGTGGCCACTTTTGCATTGCTTCCAGAATCCGAGCGTGAGTGATCACATGCATAATTATTTATCGCATTTTGCTATATTCAGAGTATAACCTAAATATCGCATATTGCAATAACGCTTAAAGGATGAATTTAGTTGAGATGAGTATTGTTATGGTCAAATCACAAGTTAAAATTAAATAAACCCTTATTTTTAGTAATTTTATTAATTAACTATCAATAACTTATAAAAATATCGCTTTGATATATTAGTTCTATTTTCAAATATCAAATATCAATAATAAAAAATGAAAACCCCGTCGATCTATATCAAACGGGGGTTCAACATCCATCTATACCGCGAAGGTCTAGAGAGTTAATTTAAATCTTTCAAGCAATCACGACACTTTTTGACTTCAAAATCATCGACTGTGTAATCAATTTCAGTCGCACCATGAAGACCAAATAAACAACATATAAATTGGAACATGTGTTTCTCCTGACTGTGAACAGCTCGATCATGGATCGAGCTTAGTTGCTTTAAAGATAATGGCTTACAGCTCCACGATTTATTTACCTTGAAACGATTGAATCACTCACCTGTACTGCGATCGCACAGGCAAGCTATAGCCTCTAAATTTGTACACTCTCTTCATGTTTTGGCGCTTGGTCTTTGGTACCCTGATCCTTGCTCATCATCCGGCACATTTTTTCTTTGCAAGATTTAAAGCAACATCCCACCATGACACCCATACCAAATGCACAGATACATCTCATCATAGCTCTACCCTGTCTTTTCATGAAAAGAGATATATAAATAACATCTATTCATGTTTCACACTTGAACGTATTTTCAGGTTTTATGTTGTATATGAAAACTTATGTGAAGGATAAATATCGGAGAATCATCTGTTTTAGACATATTTATGATCTAAAAAATGGGCCCTGTTTAACTGTCTAGATTAAACAAGGCTTTTTAACTTGCTGATTTTAAATTATTTTATCTGAGTTGTTATAGTGGTGATAAAGTACCACTTGTCATGCATCTAATATGTATATGAAATATAGAGGCTATTTTACCAAATGTTGAATATAGGTTATGTTTTATATTTTATTGGCTATTTTTCATCAACTTAGATGCAATTAAATACAAAAAACTTTGATTCATTCAGTTTTCATTCAATCAAGTGAGTCATAAAAGCAGAGATGCAACTTATACATATTGGTAGATATTTTATTTATTTTATCAAAGTCCTTTTAATTTTCTATTTTCTCAGCTGTCAATGAGTTTAAAGGCAGGTGCTCTTTCACTCATTTCTCTTTATAATTTTTCCAACGACTGATAACAATATATTGTTGCCATGAAAATATCATTATTCATAATTGCCCTATTGGCATTGGCCATCACAGGCTGCCAAAAACAACAGGCAGATGTATCAGCTGAACCTGATCCGGCAGTGAAAGCTCAGTTTGAACAATCCGATGCCCGATTGAGTGCTTATTTAGATAAATTAGATTCTTCTACTATTAGCCTTGAGGAAAGAACACATATTTTATGTGAGGATTATCCTAAAGAATATAAAACTTATTATATGCCGGCCCTAATAAAACTAATGCCACAAGAATATGAGGAGCAGGAATTACTGAAAGATCTGAAAAATGCGCTCGACTTTTATAAAGTAAAATCCAATATTCAATGCTGATTTATTCTGAACAATAAAAAAACCGCCTTAAAGAAGGCGGTTTTTTGTAGAGATTACACAGCTTAGATATGAACGCTGCAGCTTTGACTAATCTTATTGATTACGCAAATTTTGCTGCTGGTTATCTTGTTGTGGCTGTTGCTGTTGTTGCTGATTGCGTTGCTGGTCCTGTTGGCCCTGCGGCTGTTGTTGCTGCTGGTTCGGCTGTTGCTGATTTTGATTCTGGTTTTGCTGACGTTGTTGGTCTTGCTGTTGTTGTTGGTTCTGTTGGTCTTGCTGATTTTGCTGTTGATTATTAGCCATGGTGTAACTCCTTACTATTTGCTTTAAATCGCCGATGATTAGGATTCGACTTAATATTTACTCTACCTATTTTTAAAAATTCGCCAAGTTATTACCTGTTACATATTAATTCAATGTAAAAAAAGGTAAGTTAAGTAATTGAAGTCTGGATTTATAAGAAACATAAATTACTTTTAATAATAGAATGAACACATATTGAAAGCTTTCTATCTTTTATAAATTTTATTTTTCAATTAAAGTCATAACTTAATCAAAAAATTGTATATAAACTTAAATTTAAAATAAAATTTAGAAATACATTTTGCTACTTATATAAAATATGATTATATTTATAAGATATTGAATTTTATTAATTATTTAAAATTATAATTTCTTATACATGTTTAACCTAATTTTCTAAAAATTAGATCATTAAATATAAAAACGAAAAAAACCATTTTTAAATAGCAGAATATATTACATAGAATCACAAATAAGGCCTTTTCAGTTGCCAATTTACCTTGACTTTATATTTTTAAAATTATTATTAGATTTTTTTATTAAATCTAATCAAATTTTATTTTAACGATCTTTATCCAATAAATAAGCCTCTTATTTTAAGAGGCTTATTTTTAATAAGTTATTTTTAGATTGCGACCACTTTTACAATAATGGTTTGGCTTTCTTCTTGCTCTTCGGCCAGATATAAACGCTTTAATTCTTTGCTTTTGACTTTAAACTTTAAATTCTGGTAATGAATGATGCTTGGGATCTGATCAAAATATTGACCATCTGCCTCAATTTCTTCCTGAAATAAAGGAGTACCCAGTTGATAATCTAGACTTTTTAATACGGAATACTTTACTGTGGTTTTCATTCTTACAACCTACTTTCCTTACGCACTTTATTTTTATTTTTACCACTGATCAGAGCAAGTTAAAACCATTAATTTCAAATATTGTCCAAGCATTAAGCAATCAGTTTAACAACTGCCAAACTTACGTTTGGAATACTAAAATTACAAAAATATTTTACCTTTCATCATAATAAAGAAATAATCTCACAGTTGATACAAAAGCAAAATGGGACTACATTGGAATAAGGATTACCTTCTAAGACAAAATAGACATTATGATTAAAACATGTTGTGGCCTGCTGGAACAAAGAAACATCAAGATTGCTTTTATTGAAAGTGCAAGTTCTGGCTATTTAACCAGTCAGTTTTCAATTTGCAAAAATGAAGGTGCTGAAATCTTGCTGGGTGGTCTAGTGTGCTACGATCCGTCTGTGAAGATTAATGTCTTGGGAATTTCTCCGAATCTGATTAGTACCCATTCAGCTGAATCCATGCCTGTAACGGTTGCTCTGGCTGAGGCAGGCAAAAAAATGTTTCAGGAAGCTGACTGGATTATTGCTTGTACAGGCTTGCTTAAACCAGGCGGTAGCGCGACCCCAGATAAGCCGGAAGGTACTTTCTTTGCCGCTGTTTATGATGGTCTTCAGACTCACCAGTTCCAGTATTATATTAAAGGTACTCCACAGGAACGTCTCAATAAACTGGCAGCCGTCATCGCACATGACATGATTAATCTACTCAACACCTAAAGCTAAAACTGTTTATATTGAGTGCTGATCAAACTTCATTATTTCTACTGTATTTATAGTTAAATTATTTCTATAAAAGTACGTTTTTTTAATGAGGCCTGATCAGTGATGAAAATAAGAATTGCAGCCCTTTTGCTCGCCCTTGGTATTCCTGTATCCGCTTTCGCCACTGTTGGTGGCCCACAGAATATTGAAGTTTTGGGTTATGAAGTCAAAGACCAGAAACTTTATCTGTTGCGGCATTATCTCGATGGTCGCGGACGCCTACCTCAACTGTATTATTATAATTTTAAATCCAAAACTCCGAATCAGTTAATTCAGGTGAACTCCCTGTATATCAATCCAAAAACCAAGCAGATTGACTACGATCAGGACAGCCGTAAGTTTAACCAGGAAATTGCCAAAATTAAAAAGCGACTAATTCCGCTGGTACCACTGAGAAAGCAAGCCATCCAGCTTAAGCTATTAAAGACCAGCAAAGGTACCGCCCCTGCATGGCATGACCCTAAACAGAAAGTCCCAAAATGGACTTATCAATATCGAGTGCAATCTGGCCAGTATAAAAGTCCTGTTCAACAAGCAGTCAGCTATAAAGCAGATTTAAGATTAAACCAGACTTATAAAGTACCGAAACAGAATAAAATACTGGTGACGGTAAAATACTTAGGCCTCCCATTCGAAACCGGTTATCATATTGAAGATCCAGCATTATTAAGTCGTTAAACCAACGTCAATAAATAATCAGAAAAAAAATAAGGTCTCGTGGAGACCTTATTTTTTATATTTAGAATATCTCTGGCTTACGCAGCAGAAGTGCGTTCAGCAATTGGAACCACTTTACGCAATTCTGGACCGGTATAATCCGCGCTCGGACGGATAATCCGGTTATCTGCACGTTGTTCCATCACATGCGCCGCCCAACCTGTGACGCGTGACATCACAAAGATTGGCGTAAACAGTTTGGTTGGAATACCCATAAAGTGATAAGCAGAAGCATGGAAAAAGTCTGCGTTACAGAACAGTTTTTTCTCGCGCCACATCACTTCTTCACAACGTACTGATACTGGATAGAGCACAGTATCACCCACATCTTTTGCCAGTTTTTCAGACCACTGCTTGATAATGCCATTACGCGGATCATTGTCTTTATAGATCGCATGACCAAAGCCCATGATTTTTTCTTTACGCTCCAGCATGCCCAGCATTTTGCGCTCGGCTTCTTCTGGAGATTTCCAGTTTTCAATCATGTCCATTGCCGCTTCGTTGGCACCGCCGTGTAATGGACCCCGTAGTGAACCAATTGCGCCGGTAATACATGAATGCAGGTCAGACAAAGTTGATGCACAAACACGCGCTGTGAAGGTTGAAGCATTAAATTCATGCTCTGCATACAGAATCAGGGATACATTCATCACCTGTTCATGCAGCTGATTTGGCTTCTTGCCATGTAGCAAATGAAGGAACTGAGCACCGATTGAATCATCATCGGTATTTTCATCAATGCGTACGCCGTCATGGCTATAGCGATACCAATAGCAGATAATTGCTGGTAGCGTCGCCAGAATACGGTCTGCAACATCCTGTTGCTGATCAAAAGACTGTTCAGTTTCAAGGTTGCCCAGCATCGATACGCCAGTACGCATCACATCCATTGGATGTGAGTCCGCTGGAATGCGCTCAAGTACTTCTTTCAATGCTTGTGGCAGTACACGCAAAGATTTCAGTTTTGCTTTATAGGCTGCCAACTGTTCTGAAGTTGGTAATTCACCAAAGAAAATCAGGTAAGCGACTTCTTCAAACTGACAGTTTTCTGCCAGATCCTGTACGTCATAGCCGCGATAGGTCAGGCCTGCACCACTTTTGCCTACTGTTGAAAGTGCAGTTTTGCCTGCGACTTGTCCGCGCAATCCTGCGCCAGTGAGTACTTTTCCTTCAGCCATTGTTTTAATTCTCCTGCTTGAACAGTTTATCTAATGTGTTTTCGAAGCTGTGATAATCTAAAAATTCGTATAATTCTTTACGCGGTTGCATTTTATCCAGAACATGCACCTGTGTACCATTTTCACGCACTGAGCGCATCACTTCCAGTGCCGCTTTTTGCATCGCACGGGTGGCTGATAGCGGGTAAAGTACCATGCGAATACCCTGCTCAGCCAGTTCTTCAGTGGTGTAATATGGGGTATCACCAAATTCGGTAATATTGGCCAATACTGGGACACCAACTGCATCACATACGGTGCGATACATCGTAATATCCGTCATTGCCTCAGCAAAAATGGCATCTGCACCTGCTTCGACACAGGCACAAGCACGGTCAATCACTGCCTGCAGACCTTCTTTCTGTAATGCATCGGTACGTGCCATCACCACAAAGTTTGAATCGGTTTTGGCATCGACAGCTGCCTTAATCCGGTCAACCATTTCCTGTTGGGTCACAATTTCCTTATTCGGACGATGACCACAACGCTTTTGTGCAACTTGGTCTTCGATATGCACAGCTGCAGCGCCAGCAGCAATCATCTGCTTGATGCTACGTGCGATATTAAATGCACCGCCCCAGCCTGTATCGATATCAACCAGCAAGGGTGTATCCACACGTTCAGTAATGCGACGCACATCTTCCAGAACATTATCTAGGCTGGTCATGCCTAGATCAGGTAGACCATAAGAATAGTTGGCAACACCGGCACCAGAGAGATAAATGGCTTTATAGCCGACCTGTTTGGCCATCATGGCAGCATAGGCATTCACTGTGCCCATAATTTGTAATGGTTTTTCGACTTCAAGCGCTTGTCTAAACTTTAAACCTGCAGACATTTGTTCTGTCATCTTCCCTTCCACAGTCTTGGCTATAATTATTGAGATTTGAGTATACCGATTTGAAACCATGATGCTATAAGCCAATAGAATAAAAACTCTAAAACTTTAGTCAAACTTTTAAGTTTTACTTGATTCACTGAATAAATTCCGCCTTCATCCGGTCCGATTGTGAAATCTGCGGATATATTTGTTATGATGAACTACCAAGTTTATATAACCTGTTGATATACCATCCTCTATGCAAAACCTTGTTCATCTGGAACCACTCGCCAAAGATCTGCCACAAACCAAACGTGGTCATGAGCGCTGCGTTGCGCTGCTGATCTCTGCGACCGAACTGTTTCTGGAACATGGTTATGATGCAGTTTCTCTTGATGATATTGTCCAGCATGCAGGCGGTTCCAAGGCTTCTATTTACAAGTACTTTGGCAACAAAGAAGGCTTGTTTAAGGCCATTTGCGATTATCGTCGTATCAAGTTTTTTGAAGATATCAGTATTCCGATCGAGCTGATGGCTCTGGATTTTCGTAGTTATCTGGTACATACGCTGCTTAATTTTTATCATCAGATCATGCAACCGGAAAATTCAGCCTTTATGCGTCTGGTGCTGGAACAGAGTCAGCGTAATCCGGAACTCGCGCAGCATATTCATGAACGAGGCCCAGTACATGTACAAAGTGCGATTGCCACGGCTTTAGAACAAGCAGATGCGCAAGGTTTATTGCATTGCGAGAATCCGCAATATTCGGCCCAGTTATATTTTGGCATCTTGCGTAATCTGGAATGGCGGATTCTGATGGGAATTCCGGTACAGGAAGATGATCAGGAAATCGACAAATACATCAGTTATTGTGTGGATCGATTTTTAGACGGTCATCAAAAAGTCTAGTTTTTTTTGCATTTTTCATTGCTTATAGTATATTAGCCGATTCCGTATTTTTTCTTAAACTAACCAACAACTGATTGTTGATCGAGTTTTTCGGCAATTATTGTGGAGTAACGAATGGCTCTCCGTCACTTTCTCACCTTACGCGATTTATCAACTTTAGAACTTAACCAGATTTTGCAACGCGCAATTGAGCTTAAGCGCAAACAGCATAACAATGAAGTGTTCCAACCCTTTGTTGGTAAAGTGATGGGCATGATTTTTGAAAAATCGAGTACCCGTACGCGTGTTTCGTTTGAAGCTGGCATGAGCCAATTTGGTGGTAGCGCCATTTTCCTGTCTTCACGCGATACCCAACTGGGTCGCGGTGAGCCAATTGAAGATTCTGCACGTGTGATTTCCAGCATGCTGGATATTGTGATGATCCGCACTTTCGGTCACGATATCGTAGAACGTTTTGCTTCTTATTCAAAAGTTCCAGTGATCAACGCTTTGACTGATGATCATCACCCTTGCCAGTTACTTGCTGACATGCAGACTTATCTGGAACATCGCGGTTCGATCGAAGGTAAAACTGTTGCCTGGATCGGCGATGGCAATAATATGTGTAACTCTTATATCGAAGCAGCGCACATGTGGGGCTTCAAGCTAAAAGTGGCTGCACCGAAAGGCTATGAGCCTCAAGAACAGTTCCTGTCTGAATTCGCACACTGTGTAGAACTGGTCGATACTGCTGAAGATGCAGCAGTCAATGCCGACCTGATCGTCACTGACGTTTGGGCAAGTATGGGCCAGGAAGAAGAACAGAAAATCCGTGAAAAAGCTTTTGCAGATTATCAGGTGAATGAACGCCTAATGGATCTTGCACACCCAGACTGCCTGTTCATGCATTGCTTACCTGCGCATCGTGGTGAAGAAATTTCTGAAAACATGCTGGATCACAAAAATGCTGTGGTTTGGGATGAAGCAGAAAACCGCCTTCATGCACAAAAAGCACTGGTTGAATTCCTGTTGAATGAAAACCTGAAAAAAGACTGATTCCTTCAAAAAATCTTCACAAATTAAGCACCAATCTCTGGTGCTTTTTTTGTTTCAGCTCTTATAATCAGAATTGAAATGACATAAAAAGTGATGCGATACAATGCAAAAAAAATATTGGACTTTGGCACTCCTGGCAGGTTTTAGTAGTGCTGCTTTACCGGTGTATGCTTCTGAATTCGACCAGTATCTCCAAGGAAAAGGCATTCTGGACAGCAAGTTTAAAATTGAGAAAAAAGCTGAGCTGAACGAGCTGCTTACCGTGCTAAGTGCGGAAGATTCCAAGACTTTACCGCTACAGATCGATCAGAATACAATCATAGAGCAGTTACAACTTACAGCCAATAAAACCACGCTTAAAGGCATGATCACGACACCCGACTTTAGCCAGTTTGAGAAAGACTTAGGCCGTAAAGAAGTTCTTAAAGTGATTCGTAATAATCTTCTAAATAACTGCCAGATCTTTTTTGAACATCGCTATCAGATCGTCAATCCTTATAAAATCGAACTTAGTCTCAGCTCCCAAACACACACTTATAATGTTGACCTCTCCCAGAAAGACTGTAATGTAAAATAATCTTGTCTAGAATCAATAAAGGCAGCTTTAGCTGCCTTTTATATTTTGATAAATTCTATTTTGGTAAATATAAACAGACGGTCAACGGATCAAACCTTGCGGCTGTAAAATAATAATTAATGCACCTAGAATGACCACGATTCCCCCAAGCAGATCCCAACGTGAAAGGCTGATCTGATCAACGAATCTCAGCCACATCAATGCTGAGAAAATATAAATTCCCCCATAGGCGGCATAAATACGCCCAGAAGCGGCTGGATGCAAAGTCAAAAGCCAGACAAAAGCAGCTAAAGCTAATGCCGTCGGAACCCATAACCACTGGCTCTTCGCCTGATTTAAAATCAGGTAAGGAAAATAACAGCCCAAAATTTCCATCAATGCTGTTAATAAAAATAGAAAAAACGTAGTTAAAAGTTTGCTAATTTGGATATCCATATATTCCGCTAAATCAGAAACTCTTTAAACCAAGAGTACATAAATTAAGGGCAAATAAAACAACAAAACCCGTGCGAACACGGGTCTGATGATGATCTATTCAATGATTAAGCTGGTTCAGCAGTCTGATCTTCGAAGACTTCAAGTTTCAGACCGACAGATTTACCATTTTCTTTCTTCACAGAAACTGAAACGTTACCACCATTTTCAGCCAGTTCACCAAACAGGATCATTTCAGCCAGTGGTTTTTTCAGATGTTCCTGAATCAGACGCTGCATTGGTCGAGCACCCATCAAACGGTCATAGCCATTTTCAGCCATCCATTCGCGTGCGCTTTGATCCACCTCCAGCACCACTTTCTTCTCATCCAGTTGTGCCTGAAGTTCAGTCAGGAATTTATCCACGACATTTTCAATAATGGTATTCGGCAATGCCTTAAACTGAATTACACCGTCCAGACGGTTACGGAATTCTGGCGAGAAGGCTTTCTTCATCGCTTCCTGATTATCATTACTGTTGTCCTGTTCCATGAAACCAATGCTGACGCGGGAAATACTTTCCGCACCAATATTAGTCGTTAGAACCAGTACCACATTACGGAAATCGGACTTACGACCATTATTATCCGTTAAGGAACCATGATCCATGATTTGTAATAGCAAGTTGAATACATCTGGATGCGCTTTTTCAATCTCATCTAGAAGTAATACACAATGCGGATTTTTGTGAATCGCATCGGTCAGCAAACCACCTTGGTCAAAACCAACATAACCTGGAGGCGCACCGATCAGACGAGAGACTGCATGACGTTCCATGTATTCGGACATGTCAAAACGTACCAGCTCTACACCCAAAATTTTCGCCAATTGCTTGGTGACTTCAGTTTTACCTACACCCGTTGGACCTGCGAAGACAAAACTACCGACTGGCTTATCAGGCGATTTCAAACCTGCACGAGACAGTTTGATCGCAGAAGCTAAAGCTTCAATTGCTTCATCTTGGCCGAAGACCACACGTTTCAGATCACGCTCAAGGTTCTCCAGTACAGACTTGTCATCTTTAGAAACCGTTTTCGGTGGAATACGGGCAATCTTGGACACAATGTCTTCGATGTTTTCAACTGTAATCAGGCTGTCATCTTGCTCAGCTTTCAAACGGCGTTGTGCACCGGCCTCATCAATCACGTCAATCGCTTTATCTGGCAAGAAACGGTCATTAATAAATTTCGCTGACAGTTCAACCGCAGAAACCAGTGCCTGATCGTCATACTGCACATGGTGGAAATCTTCAAATTTAGATTTCAGGCCACGCAAGATATCAATTGTTTCTGTAATCGAAGGCTCATTCACATCTATTTTTTGGAACCGACGTGACAAGGCATGATCTTTTTCAAAGACCTGACGGTATTCCTGGAATGTGGTTGAACCGATGCAACGCAATGAACCATTTGCCAATGCAGGCTTGATTAGATTCGATGCATCCATGGTGCTGCCCATGCTTGAACCTGCACCGATGATCATATGAATTTCATCAATGAACAGTACTGCATCTGGTTTTTTCTTCAAGGCATTTAATAGTTGTTTTAAACGCTTTTCGAAATCACCACGGTATTTAGTTCCCGCCACCAGTGCGCCGATGTCTAGGCTATAGATTTCAGCATTTTCCAGTGGCTTAGGTGCCTTGCCATTCACAATTAACCAAGCCAGACCTTCAGCAATCGACGTTTTACCCACACCTGGATCACCAACAAGTAAGGGATTATTTTTACGACGGCGGCATAAAATTTGCGCTGCCCGCTCAATTTCTTTTTCACGGCCAATCAATGGATCTGTCTTGCCGCGTTGAGCTTCCTGATTCAGGTTTGTCGTATATAACTCTAGCGGACCAGAATTATTGGAAGAGGCCGATTCACCGTCCAGTTCTTCAATTTCTTCTTCAGACTGTACTTCGTCTTTACGCGTACCATGAGAAAGGTACTGAGTTAAAGTCAGACGGTTAATCTGATGACGTTTAAGCAGATAAACTGCAAAAGAATCACGCTCAGAATACATCGCAACCAGAATATCGGCGCCTTCTACAGTACGATCACCGCCACTGGATTGAACATGGAAAATTGCACGTTGCAAAATCCGGTCAAAACTTTCTGTAGGATGAGGTGCCTGATCACTATTTTCACCGAGTTTAGGGGTATGTTGTTCTACGTACTCTTCTAATTCTTTACGCAAAACGATAATATCTGCACCACATGCTTTTAAGGCATTCACGGCAGAATCATTGTCGAGTAAAGCTAATAATAAATGTTCTACGGTCAGGAACTCATGTCTCTTTTGACGAGCCATGCTGACAGCCAAACGTAGTGATACTTCTAATTGACGACTGAGCATGCAACCCCCTTAATCTTTCGGCTCAATCTGGCAAAGTAAAGGATGACCTTGAGATCGAGCGTAATTATTGACTTGGTTCGCTTTGGTTTCCGCAATGTCTCGAGGATAGACCCCAGCTACACCTTTTCCTTCATAATGTACAGTTAGCATTACTTGTGTAGCTTGGTCAAGATTCATTGCAAAGTATTGTTGTAAAATTTCAATTACAAACTCCATTGGAGTGTAATCGTCATTCAATAATACCACTGCATACATCGGTGGACGCTTCAGTTCAGGAGGTGCAGTCTGGACTGCAAGGTCAGCGTCATCATCGTGAAAAGGCTCGTCTGTTAAACGCGGGCTAATATGCCAATCAACCATGCCGGACTCGTAAAAAGAATTTTTGATCTCACTTAAACATTTTGGACGTTTATTGCTTGGCATACGATTTCTATTTCACACTTAATTTGCATTTGCTTCAGTTTTTGGAATCTCTGACAGGACTGTTGACTGGCTTTCAACAGCTTTCCCCTGATCCCAGCTAAAACGGCGAATCACAGGCTTAGTCCCTGAGAGGCGCACTTCAATAAATTCTGGTTTAAAACCTTTAGGCATGGTCCAGCGACCAGTCAAACGTTCGTAATTGTCAAAATTAAAGTTTTTATCTTCAAGCGGCACGACCAGAATTTCAGTACCCTTAATCAAGCGCAGTTCCACTGTACCAGAAGCACGATTTTTGCCTGGGCTGACCTGAACCAGATCAATCTGGTATTCGAAGGCATTATCAGGCAATGCCTTAATCCCCAGATGTTGAACTGTCAATGCTAAACCACCGCGTTGACGCAAGATCTCGCGGTAGATCGTACCAACGCTTTCAGCCTGCTCCTGGGCATCACGCGCCTTATTTGCAGCCAGATAAAGATCATTGGCATTGCTAACGGCCAAATCACGTTCCTGAACCGCTGTATTCAGAGATTTATTCAGTGTTTCCAGACTAGTTTTCTGTTTTTGTACCACTTCAACCAGTTGTTCCGCATCCGCCTCAAAACCTACCGCAGTCAAACCTTGCCGATGCCCGACCGTATAGCCCAGCAAGCCACTACCCAGAATCAACACAGCAGCACCGATTACCAAAGGTGTATTGCCTTTCATCAATGGTTTCTTTGTAGAGGGTTCCTGGATCGTCATGTTTGACTCATTATTCGGCATTTTGATCTCTGTATACTTTGTTCAAGACACACATTTAAATCCAAATCTAAATGTGTGTGAAGTTCTAATACGTTTTTTATGGTAATAAACCAATATTATTCAAGCCTGCATTTTCTGCAAAGCCAAACATCAGGTTCATGTTCTGTACTGCCTGACCAGCTGCACCTTTGACTAGATTGTCCTGAGCCACCAGAATCACCAGCTTGGTTGGTTGTGGTTTGTATAGTGCAATACGCAACTGGTTAGCACCACGCACCGAACGGGTTTCTGGTGAACTGCCTGCTGGCATTACATCAACAAACTGTTCATTGGCATAGAACTGCTCGTACAGTGACTGCAAGTCAGCTGCCTGACCTGCTTCAGTCAAATCGATATAAATCGTTGATAACATCCCACGAATCATCGGCACCAGATGCGGCACAAACAGGATATGGTCAAACACGCCTTTTTGACCTGAAATATTTTCTAATGCTTCTACGATTTCAGGATGGTGACGGTGGCCCGCAACGCCATAAGCCTTAAAGTTATCAGCATTTTCAGAATAGATCATGCCCAGGCTGGCTTTACGGCCTGCACCTGATACCCCAGATTTTGCATCGATAATAATGCTTTCTGGTTTTACCAAAGCTTCTGCCGCCTTTAAAACTGGTGCCAAACCAAGCTGAACCGTCGTTGGATAACAGCCCGGATTACCAATTACACTCGCCTGTTTGATCTGGTCACGGTTAAGCTCAGACAGACCATAAACAGAATCTCTTAACACTTCTGGGCAAGCATGTTCCATGCCATACCATTTTTCGAACTGTGCCAGATTTTGCAAACGGAAATCCGCTGCAAGGTCAATTACCTTGGTATTGGCAGCAACAAGTTCTTCAGCATGTTTCATGGCAACGCCATGTGGTGTCGCGAAAAATACCACATCACATGATTTTAATAGATCAAGGCTGAGATCAGAAAACTGAAGATCCGTATGTCCACGCAGACTCGGGAACATATCGTCAACACGACGGCCTGCTTCAGTACGTGATGTCAGTGCTTTAACCTCTACATTCGGATGTCGCAGTAATAGACGTAAAAGTTCAACGCCTGTATAACCTGTACCACCCACAATACCCACTGAAATCACGATGATTACCTCAAACTAGATGTTTCCTTTATGGGCTGTAGTATGACAGGAACTTGAGGTTTTCTAAACTGTTTCACTAGGGATTGATGGTTTTTTATTTACCCTTTTATTTTGAGTGTTTTTAAAAAATTTGAGAGGATGATACCTATTGCTTAGGCTATTTGGAAGTAAATAAATACTATCCTCGTTCCTTTAAAGATATTCTTAAGCTGCCCACCAATATGGCATGACAGTATTTTTCAGAATTTTACGGTGAATTAAATAATTTGGATCATGCTTTGCTACCTCTGCCCAAAATCGTGGACTATGGTCAAAATGCCGGGTATGGGCCAGTTCATGCACACATAAATAACGCACGATTTTTTCAGAAAATAAAATGATGCCGCTATTTAGCATAATGTCATGTTTGGCCGAACAACTGCCCCATCGTGTTTTCGGCTGGCGAACATTACAAATGTTAAATGATAATCTTGTTTCTTGACTTACTTTGTTCAGATAAACAGACAGCTGCTCTTTGGCATAAGAAATAATAAAAGCTTTTAAATATCCTTCAGGATTTCGATCACTAATCGACAACTGTAATATTTCAGCATCAAAAAGGAAGTTCTGCTTCTGACTTTGATAAACAATCTGAATGGGTGAAGTCTGATTAAAAAGCTGCAATTCTGCTGGTAAAGATCTATCAATACTTTGATTTTTTTCCTGCTGCAATTTCCAGGTTTTGAGTAGCCAGCTTTCCGCTTGGTCAATAAAATTTTGAATCTGTTTTTTGCTACAAAATACAGGTGCGGTTAAACGGATTTGATCACCCTCTACACGCAGTCTGAGACGTGTTGAGCGAACATTTCGGGTGATTTGAATTTCGGGCAGGTCGTTTAGGATCATTTTTTATATTTAATCGTTATTTTACTAATCCCCCTCGATCCCCCTTTAATAAAGGGGGAAGTTCAAACTTATAGAAGTTTCGAGGAGCTTTATCAAATTAAAGACTTTTCCCTCCTTTGAAAAAGGAGGGTCAGGGAGGATTTCTTAAATCGCTGTACGCTCTTCAATACCATTATTGGTCGCAACAATCGCAATATCCGCTTTATTGATCGCGAAAATACCGTTACATACGACGCCTGGAATGTCATTAATCGTTTTTTCCAGCTCAAGCGCATTCAGAATATTCAGGTTATGCACATCCAAAATAACATTTCCATTATCAGTCACTACACCTTCACGGTAAGCAGGATCACCACCTAATGCCACCAACTTACGTGCGACTGCTGAACGTGCCATTGGAATCACTTCAACAGGTAATGGGAAATCACGACCCAACTGCTCTACCCATTTCGAATCATCGACGATACATACGAATTTTTTCGCAATCGACGCCACGATTTTTTCACGTGTAAGCGCAGCACCACCACCTTTGATCATGTGCATATGACGGTCAATTTCATCAGCACCATCGACATAGGCATCTAAACCGCCCACGCTATTCATATCAACCACTTCAATGCCTAATTTTTTCAGACGCTGTGCAGTCGCTTCAGAACTTGCAACAGCAGCTTCCAATTGCAGTTCTGGTAAAAGGTCAATTAAAAAGTTAACGGTACTACCTGTACCTACGCCTAAAATGCCCCCTTTTGGTAAGTGTTTTAAAGCCGCTTTGGCTGCAGCTTGTTTTTTCTCATCTTGGGTTGCATATAGACTCATGACATCACTCAACTAATTTGGACTTTTGCAGTAATTTTAAACCGCAAAGCCGTGTGGTTTGTTACAATAGAGTCTTATTTTAAACTGTTAGATGGAAAATTAACATGCTGTCTCGTTTGGTTCGACAAATTTTACAAGCAACGGTCTACGATGTTGCAATCGAAACCCCACTCGAAGCAGCGCCACGAATTAGCGAACGCTTAAATAATAACATTCGCTTTAAACGTGAAGATTTACAACCGGTCTTTTCATTTAAACTACGCGGTGCCTATAACCGTATTAGTCAATTACCGAAATCACAACTCGAACGTGGCGTTATCACAGCTTCAGCAGGCAACCATGCACAAGGCGTGGCACTGTCAGGGAAAAAGCTGGGTATTCGCGCGATTATTGTGATGCCAAAGACCACGCCCGACATTAAAGTCCAAGCAGTAAAACGTTTAGGGGGTGAAGTAGTATTACATGGTGATTCATTTGACGTTGCCAACAAATATGCCATTCAACGTGCCGAAGAAGATGGCATGACCTTTATTCCGCCTTATGACGACGAACTGGTGATGGCAGGTCAAGGTACGATTGCCAATGAAATCCTGCGTCAATGGCGCGATGTAGAATATGTCTTCGTTGCTGTTGGTGGTGGTGGCCTGATTGCCGGTGTTGCAGCGTACTTGGGAGATGTGGCTCCGCATGTCAAAGTGATTCCTGTGGAATATGATGAATCCGCGTGCTTAAAAGCGGCCTTAGAAGCCAATGAACGTGTGATTCTTCCATCTGTCGGTTTATTTGCCGATGGTACTGCGGTGGCACAAATTGGTGAAAAACCATTTGATGTGATCCGTCTGCAAAAATCAGATAATTCTGGCCCAATTGTTGAACCTGATGTGGTACTGGTCAATACCGATGAAGTCTGTGCAGCAATTAAAGATACTTATGATGAATGCCGTAGCATCGTAGAACCGTCAGGTGCAATGGCATTGGCCGGTATCAAAAAATATGTCGCTGAACACGGCATTCAAGGCAAAAACATCGTATCGATTGTTTGCGGTGCGAACATGAACTTCGACCGTCTGCGCTATATTGCCGAACGTACAGAACTCGGCGAACGCAAAGAAGCTATCTTTGCCGTAACTATTCCAGAAGAAAAAGGTTCATTCCTGAAATTCTGCCGTGCACTACAAGGCCGTAATATCACAGAGTTTAACTACCGTTCAAGTGATGCTTCTGCAGCTCAGGTCTTTGTCGGTATCAGCCTGAAAAATGGTGAAAAAGAACGTCAGGAAATCTATGAAAACCTGAAATTCGACTACGATGTTGATGATCTGTCTGATGACGAAGTCGCAAAACTACATATCCGTTACCTGATTGGCGGTCATGCCGATATTGAAAATGAACGCCTGTTCCGCGTGGAATTCCCGGAACGTCCAGGTGCCCTGCTAATGTTCCTGGAACGTCTTGGCCCAACGCATAACATCACCCTGTTCCATTACCGTAACCACGGCGCTGCAGAAGGTCGCGTACTGGTCGGCCTGGAAGCAGAAGATGCACAGCAAAATCCAGATGGTTTGATTGAGACATTGGAAAGCATTACTTATCCATATGAAGAAATCACCAACAACCTGGGTTATCAGCGTTTCTTGAAATAATCAGTTTGATATAAACCGCCTTTCGAGGCGGTTTTTTTATGTCCAGCTAAAAAAATGTATGAAGTATTTATGTAAGGCCAGATAGCTGAAAACTATAAAAATCTTTAAGATACGCACTTAGACATGAACTAATTTGAAATAAAAAGATTTAGGGAAATATGCATGGCATTATTTGCAGTCATTGGGCTGGGCAGCTTCGGTGCAACAGTAGCGACTCAACTGATCAGCCTGAAACATGATGTGATTGGAATCGATCTCGATAAAAAATATGTGGAAAATATTTCCGATCAGCTTACCCATGCGGTGATTGCCGATGCAACCGATGAGCATGTCCTGGATGAACTGGATATCCAGCGCTGTGAAGCAGTCGTAGTCGCGATTGGTGAAGATATTGAAGCCAGCATTCTGTGTGTACTGCATCTAAAAAATATGGGTGTAAAGAAAATTTGGGCCAAAGCCAAATCCAAAGCCCACCATATGATTTTGACTCATCTGAATGTCGAAAAAATTATTCACCCAGAAGAAGATATGGGCGTTCGTGTGGCACAATCACTCAGCTACCCGATGGTTAGCCGTTATATGTCACTTGAAGATGATCATTATATTGTCAAGATCGAGATTCATGCCGATCATCATGACACTCCCTTACACCAGTTAATGAGTCAGGTTCCCGAAATTAAAGTTCTTTTACATAAACGCGGCACTGAAATACAACATATCGTGGATCTTGAGCTGCTACTTAAGGAAGGTGACATTCTGGTGGTCGAAGGATTACTAGAGCCTCTACGCCGTTTGTCCAAGCATTTTAAGGCCATATGAAAAGCTCAAATTTAAACCAGAACAGGATTGTCAATCTCAGTCCACCGAGTCTGCTGGCCTTAGGTTTTCTCGGACTGATTTTTATTGGTTCTTTATTACTGATGCTGCCCTTTGCGCATCAAACTGAAATCAGCTGGTTAGAAGCGATTTTTACAGCAACTTCTGCAGTGACAATTACCGGGCTATCTGTGGTCAATGTTGGTGAAGCTTATACACCCTTTGGGCAGGTCGTGATTATGTTCCTGCTGCAATGTGGTGGCCTCGGTTTTATGACCTTTGCCATACTCGCTTTTATGAGTCTGTCACCTAAACTTGGTTTAAGACAGCAAGTGATGGCACAGGAATCTATTGGCCAGACCAGTTTGAAGAAAGTCAGTTTTACCATTAAAGCGGTATTCCTATATTCCCTGTTTTTCGAAGCCATTGGCACCCTAATTTTAACCATGGCGTGGCTGGAAGATTATCCTTTTGGTGAAGCACTGTTTTATGCGGCTTTTTATAGTGTTTCTGCGTTTAATAATGGCGGATTTTCCCTTTTCCCCAATAGCTTGATGAGCTTTTCCGGCCAGTATTTCGTGACCTTTACGATCAGCATGCTGTATATCATTGGCGGGATCGGTTTTCTGGTTCTGATGGATGTAAAACAGAATAAAAGCTGGCGCAAGCTTAGCCCGAATAGCAAGCTGATTCTAACGACGATTATGGGCCTTAACCTGAGTGCTTTTATTGTACTCTGGCTATTAGAAGCCTCTAATCCACAGACTTTAGCGCTGATGAGTGTAGGTGATCAGGCACTCAATGCCTGGTTCCATGCCACTGTTCCCCGCTCTTCGGGTTTTTATAGTCTGCCCATGGACCAGATGAGCGATGCCTCAAGTCTAGTCACCATTTTTTTAATGTTTATTGGTGGCGGTTCCTTAAGTACGGCGGGCGGAATTAAAGTTGGTACCTTTATTATTGTGGTGATCAGCGTAATCAGTTTTCTACGCCGTGAAGATGAAATCCGCTTGTTCAATCATTCTATTTCTGAGAAAACTACTTTTAAAGCCTTAGCGGTTGTGTGTATTACTGCAGGTCTGGTCATGACCGGTTTTATGAGTTTACTCATTCTAGAACCCGATCATGATTTTTTAGATTTGCTGTTTGAGGCGGTTTCTGCCGCCTGTACAGTTGGATTAACACGTGGTGTCACTGGAGAATTGCAGCCAGCGAGTTTAATCATTCTGATGCTGATGATGTATGCGGGTCGTCTAGGACCTTTGACCCTTGCCTATTTAATTGCAACACCGAAGAAAAGCCGTCTTAAACATCCGCCTTCAGAAATTCAGATTGGTTAAGATTTAAATGAATAGGTATAAGCAAAAAAACCACGCCTAAGCGTGGTTTTTTACATGAAACAGATTAGTACCAATTCATTAAGGATACACCCAAGCCCACATAGGTCGCACGGTGATTATAATCAATCAGACTTTCACCATAACCATCAAAGAGCTGGAATTGACCGCGTAGACGCCCACTGATCGGAAATGACCAGTCAAACTGGACTGCACCACGGTTATCATCTCCACCTTTTAGCGTATGACGCAACATCAGGGAAAAATCGTGGGCATTATGACGATAAAATGCAGTTAAATCCCCACGCCCGATATAGTTTTTAATCTCGGGATTATTGTCATCAGCCCGGTCTTCTTCAATACGATACCAAGGGCGCAGCATCATGGCGAAGTTGTCTTTTTCAAAACCGAGATTCAGCATTACCCGGTTCCAGCTACGAGATAATGGATCGGAACGGCCATTAGACTGGTGATTAAGCGTCAATCCCAGCATACGCCAGTTCAAACCAAACAGATCATAATTGGTACGGAAGATCAGGCTGGCTTCGGGCTCATAATTGGTTTCACGAAATGGTCGGGACTCTTCCGAGTTATACACCTGCCAACGTGAAGACTGGGTATAGCCCAGCCAGAGATCACCGTTATCACCCAGAATATTTTCAACCGCCTTGGTTTTTAAAGATAACTGGAATTTCCCTTCAATCGAGGTCAAATTCTGGTCTTCTTTAACCGTGTTATTTGGGTTTTCGCTTTGCGGAAACTCGTTTTTCTTGGAAGTCCAGAATCCTGGCATCAGATAAATCGGCTGATAGGAACGGATATTCCAGGTACCCAGTTTACTTTCTGGCGACAATTCCCAACGGCTATCCAGCAAGGATAAAGCCGGAGTCAGCTTTGATCCTTCAGAAGCATAGATATTGGAAACGGTCTGTTCAATTTTCGCTTTGAGGTTGTCGGGTTCGGGCGCAATTTCTATGGCTGCACGCCGTTCAGAAACAATATCAGGCTTACTATCGGCCGGTATTTTAAATACCGCATCATAACAGGCCAAGCGTTCTGAATTGGTTTCAACCGCAGAGCAAGCCTCAGCCGTTGCCGGCATCGGACTACTCGCTACAGTTTTATCTTCCGCATTAACTTGCGTCCCAACTGCACAGCCAAGCAAAACGCCTAGCTGCAAAGTTGAGCGCTTAATAGAATTAAGCGCCATCCTCTATCCTCATTGTTTTTATTTATTGAACTTGCTGAATTGTAAAGCCGAGTTGTTCTAAAGTTTCTCGTTTGGCAAATGGCGCAACCACCGCTTTTGAAGCTTGCTGTTCAACCAGATAAGTCTGTGCGACACGTTCCAAATCATCTAAAGTGACATGCAACAAACGTTCTCGAAGCTGTTTATGGAATGCTGGCGTACGTTGATGCAGGTAGGCATAACAGGCTGTAATCGCTTCACCTGCTGGTGACCCCGGTTTGTCCATACTGGCAATTAAACCCAAGATGGCTTCTTCCAGCTGATGCGGTTGTTGAGGTGCGTTAAGCAACCATTGGATACTTGCATCAAAGTCCTGGAAAGTCTCTGCTAAGCGTGGATCGCGATAACTATAGAAGCGGAAAGAACATGCATTTCCGTCATAGCTTGCGCCACCACCATAAGCACCGCCTTTTTCACGGATTGCGCTATGCAGATAACCATTACGCAAGTAGCCTGCCAATACCATCAAGGCAGCAGCATCAGGATGTGAAACTTCTACCGCAGGATAAGCTGCTGCACAGAACTGCACATTAGTCTGAATCAACCAGGCTTCATCATTGCTATGATTAACTTTTTCAACCTGAGTCAATTCTGCAGGTGCAGTATTCACTTCCAGTTTGTCCCACACGTTTTGAATTTCTTCAATCAGACGCTCAGACTGCTGTTCTTCACACACCAACAGGAATTGTTTTGGCGCTTGTAGCAAGACTGCATGAATGCGTTTTAATTCCTCAATCATGGCGTCATAAGCTGCTGGATCTTTTTCAGCGTGATTGACCAAGTTAATCAGCCAGTTCAAGGCACCCAGACCGGTATTATGATAATCACGCAAGGCTAGAGCACTATGCTGACGTGATGCTACTTGCATCGCATAGCTATGACCAGAACCGGAAATACGCGACTGCCAGCGAGTTTTACGCTGTTGTAATAACTCAATAATACGGCCTTTTTCATCAAAGCGTAGCTGCTCGAAACCGATTTTTAACAGACGGATCGCATCCAGATGGCTAGCCAAAGATTTAGTCGTTAAAGTTAGCCACGCACTGATCTTGTTTTTGTCATCCACTTTAGAACGCAATGAAGCGCCCATGCCCAGACCACCACTGACTGCTGTTTGCAGTTGCTGGAATTGCAGGTAATCATATTCACCCGCACCAACTTCACCCATTAAAATAGACAACAGGTTGAAATACGGTGATTGCACCACTTCATCTGGAATTTTCACCAACACCTGTTGGTAATAAATCCCATTGGTACCTGCATGATAAAGATTCAACGGCGTATCTACGCAGTTACAGATAATCTCACGCAACTGGCCTTGAACAATCTGCAATTCCGCAGGCACATCTTCCAGACCCACCTTAGGTAACAGATTCAAATCATCTGGAGTATCTTGGCGGATATTTAACGCTTCAGTTTGAGCATTGATCTCTGCTTTTTGCTCTTCAGTTAAAGCTTTACCAATTTCAGCCAGACGTGCTTTTTCTTCTTCCGCTTCTTTGGCAGATTTAGTTGCATCTGGAACTAAAGTCAGTTGAACACGGTGCGGGTTATCTAAAAGATGATCTTTAATCAGATTCGACAGCCACATTGGATCTTGCAACTCTTCTTTTACTGAAGCAATTGCAGAGTCCACATCCCAGACTTCAACTGGATCACGATGGTGAATTGCACTGCTTAAGCCGCTTAAAATCAGGCTTAGACCATACGGTGTACCATCACCATTGATTTCACGCTGATGCAATTCGATCTGATGTAGGATCGCATCTACTGCCTGTTGATCAACAGGTTTAGAGGCAACTTCTTCCAGAACTTTGAAAACTCCGTTTTTGAATTCTTCAGCATGTTCAGGGTTTGAACCTTGAACCGCGCAGTAGAAGGTCATTTCAAAGTTGGAATCATCTACGCCCATGAATGGGCCAGTTGACTGTGCATAACCACAGGTTTCCAAGTAATGACGTAAGGGAGATGCTGAATCTTCCAGCAAAATCCCTTCTACGAGACGCAAGCCTAAACGTAACTTGATATCACTCGCTTCTGGCAATAACCATGACAATACGTGATAAGTCTTGTCCTTCAGATCTTCCCCATCAACTGCATAGGTTTCTGTCACATTGAGTGGCGCAGTTAAACGGGTTTCTGGTATTGAATAAAGTGTTTCACCTTTTTCAAATTTAGACAGCGCCAGATTTTCAAACTGTTCCTGTAACTCAGCAGCAGATTTATTACCAAAGGTCATAAATACAGCATTACTTGGGTGATAATGCGTTTTATAGAAGTTCACCAGCTCTTCATAAGTCAGGTCTGGAATATCTTTAGGATCGCCGCCTGAGTTGTAGTGATAAGTGGTGTCCGGGAATAAGTGATGCGCCAAAGTATGATAAAGCTGATCTGAAGGTGAGCTCATTGCCCCTTTCATTTCATTAAATACCACACCTTTATATACCGGTTCGCCATTTTCCAGTTCAATACGGATGCCTTCCTGAGCAAAATCCAACGGATTCAGGTTCGCAGCGAAAGCCGCATCCATATACACTTCTAATAAGTTCTGGAAGTCTTTATCATTTTGAGTTGCGAATGGATAAGCCGTCCAGTCTGCCGCTGTAAAGGCATTCATAAAAGTATTAAGCGAACGGCGAATCATCAAGAAGAACGGATCACGTACCGGGAATTTTTCTGAGCCGCACAGTGCGGTATGTTCCAGAATGTGCGCTTCACCTTTTGAATCCATTGGCTGGGTGCGAAACGCAACCAGAAAAACATTTTCATCGTGATTGGTCGCCAGATGATAATGGGTGGCGCCAGTCACTTTATGCTTATATTCAGACACTAAAATGTCTAAAGCTTCAACATGTTGTTGACGTACCAACTGAAACGCAGGATGTACAGTTTGAGAAATGGTTTCAGTGACATCTACAGTCATGCGATCTCCTAATGCTTAAATTAAAAAATTATTATTCGCATTATAGCTGTAGTTGTTTGAATTATTCACGCAGAAAACCGAGGATTTTGATCGAATTAAGTAAACCTGATCATCTGATTTTTAAATGATCAGGTTTGGCAATGATCTCTAGATCATATACTTGAAATAGTTATAACTCGGGTGGTTTTCAACAAAGACATAGTTCTGTTTTTGATAGAAACTGGCGGCCAGTTTGGTATCGGTCTGTAAACAAAGTGCTGAATAAAATGGTCGTGCCAACTGCTCCAGATAAGCTAGAAGCTGCTTACCTACACCATGTTGACGATATTTTGGATGCACATAGAAGCGACGTACCCGGCCAATTCTTTCTTCAATGCCGTTATCGCCCCATTGCTGGTTTAAGCCGCCACAGGCAATCAGTTTATTGCCATCATAGGCACAGGCCAGAAATTCATTATTTTGACTGAAACAGTTTTTTCCAGTGCGGTATTCTTCAATTAACTTATCAATCAGGTCATAACCTTCTTTACGCGCCAGTGTCGCTAAAGTGTCAATCTGATCAGGGAGCTGCTCGGCTGTTACAATCTTAATATCCATATACCCACACTGTTTTAGATGATTGTTCAAATGTCGCACCAGTATAACTGCTTGGTACTCTAATCTTATAAATAAAATCCAACCTTTAAATCAATGGCTGCACTCGCTACCGTTTAAAAATAAATCAATTCTTAGACCAAAGATTCAAGCTGAATAAGTTACAGTATTTTTTAAAGTATTCTGAAAATGTTTCAGTGAACTACAGCAAACCCGAGCAATCGTGTAAACTTAGCACTTTCATTTTTAATGTGATATTTGGATATGTCTACTGTTGACCTTTTTGCGATTGGCAATGCGCTGATTGACCAGGAATTTAAAGTTTCTGATGAGTTTTTAACTGCACATCACTTGCAAAAAGGCACCATGCAACTTGCGGATGGTGAAGCTCAGGCTACTCTGTATCAAAACTTAAAAGCAACTCAAACTTATAAAGGTCAGGCTTCAGGCGGTTCAGCAGCCAATACTACAGTTGCATTTGCAGCTTTGGGCGGCTCTGCATTCTATGCCTGCCGTGTCGGTAATGATGATTTGGGTCATATCTATCTGCATGGCTTAAATGAAGCTGGCATTAAAACTACAACCCAATCGATTAGTGAAGGCGTAACAGGTACCTGTATGGTTCTGGTCAGCCCAGATTCTGAACGTACCATGCATACCTATTTAGGTATTACTGCTGAACTCACAGATGAACAGATTGACTTCCAGCCTTTAACAACTGCTAAATGGCTCTATATCGAAGGTTATCTATCCACTTCCGAAACAGCACGTCAGGCCGTAAAACAGGCGCGTGAAATTGCCAAAGCCAATAGGGTTAAAATCGCATTTACCCTTTCTGATCCTGCGATGGTGCAATATGCCCGTGCCGGTCTGGATGAAATGATTGCAGATGGCGTTGATCTCTTGTTCTGCAACCAGCAAGAAGCATTGATGTATACCGAAACAGATACCATCGAAGCAGCTCTGGCTAAACTCAAGGAATTAAGTCAATACGTTGTCATTACAATGTCAGCTGATGGTGCGCTTATTTCCAATAATGGTGAAACCTTTACTGTGCCGGGCCGTGCTGTAACTGCAGTGGATGCCAATGGGGCTGGCGATGCTTTCGCGGGTGCTTTTTTATATGCACTTAATGCGGGTCTTGGCTTAAAAACAGCAGCAGAACTGGCAATTTTGGTGTCTAGTCAAGTGGTAGCGCAATTTGGGCCACGACTGGCGGTTTCAGAATACACAGCATTATTAAAAGATGTTCTTAAGGAATGTGCTTAATGTTTAAAATTTGCATGACTGACGATATTCCAGAGCGTGAAGCACGCTCTTTTGAACTTCCGAATGGGGATACAATTTTTATTACCCAGCGTGATGGTTCGTTTTATGCTTACCAGAATATTTGTCCACATTTACAGGTAGAACTGGAATTTCTGGAAAACCAGTTTCTGGACCGTGATCAGGAATTTATTGAATGCTCTACTCATGGCGCGCTGTTCGTAGTCGAAAGCGGTGAATGTATTTCTGGACCTTGTCAAGGCCAATCACTTGAAAAAGTTGATATTACCGTGCATTCTGATGGCGGAATTTATCTTTCAGAATAATAGCTAAAACGGATTTTGCCATGCCTGAGTTTTTACTTAACTATAACCTGATGCCATTTCATCTCAGTTTATTGTTCATCATTCTGCTTGGCGTGGCAAAAACAGTTGCCTTCTATTTTAAGCTTAAACCCAGTCAACTCCTGGAACGCATTTCTCCATATGACTTTCAGAATGTTGAATGGCTAAATGTCAAATTTTCCAAAACCCTGATTGTTTTTTTCTTCCTGATGAATTTTAGCTTTTCCGGCTATTTTCTTCAGTTTCTGATCTATTCACAGGAATATCATTTCTTACCTGCCTATTACATCATTCTACCGGCATTGATCATTGCGATTTTCTTTACCGTATTTATGATTCATTGTCTGGATCAGGTTATTCCACCTAAATATAAAAAGAATGATGTAAACCTATTAGGCCGTTTAGCTACAATTTCAAGCGGTAATGCCCGTCCTGGCTTTTCTGCCCAAGCACGAGTTCGGGATGAGTATGGTCAGTTACACTATGTTCAGGTTGAACCTGAATTTGGCGAACTGGAATTTCAGTCTCAGATTATTTTAATCCGTCTTAGAAAATCGCATTATGTGGCCAAGAAGATCTGTAAATCCAACCGACTCTTTAGCTTGAATCTGGAAGAAGCTTAAAGAATTCAATAGAAAAAATCCCGGCTAAAAGTCGGGATTTTTTATTGGATAGATAGATTTATTTTTTAAACAAGCCTGAGACCATATTCAATACATTCTGAATATCATTATTGGCTTCCTGCTTGCTGGTTTGCTCACCTTGTGGTGTCAGTGAATCAATAATCTGCGGCAAGACCTGAGAAATGGCGCTATAGACATCCTGTTTAGGCACATGGGTCTGTTCTGCGACCTGTTCTACTTCCTGGTCATCAAACAGGTTTTGTACCTGCTGCGGATCGACATTGGCATTTTCACCCGGGCCAGTAGAGACCCAGTCATCAACCTGGCTATTTAAACCTTGTCCTTTGAGCTTATCCAATGCTCCTTGCAAACCGCCCTGTTTCTGAATCCAGGCCAAGACCAGTGGCAAGACAGCAATCAATAAAGTCTTTGTTGTTGAACTGCCACCCAGTCCAGAACTTGGTCGAGCGGAAGATTGGCTCCCACCGCCGAGCTGGCTGAGTACAGAACCTAAAATTGCACCTAGGCCATTTTGCTTGTTTTGCTGTTGTGAGTTTTGATGCTGCTGATTTTGATTCTGGTTTTGCTGATTAGCATTATTGATATGACCCAATACTGATCCAAGAATATCTGCCAATCCCCCTTGCTGGGATGAACGCTGCTGGGATTGAGCTTGGTTATTTCCTAAAGCTTGCTTGGCCAGCATTTCTACAATACTACTAAGATTGGTCATAACTCATTCCTGTATACGCCTTCTCTACAGAATAGAGTGTGAGTTCATATTTTCCATGCAGGATTTTGTTAATATTTGCAATACTGATATAAGTCCTTCCTAGCTTTCCAATTTTACCAGCGATATTTATCCCAGTTTTCAGGGTTAGCCCAGAATTTAGAGTTAAACCAGTCTGGCACATGTTTATAAGTTAAAATATTGAATTGCCAGAGTGCAAAATCCGCCCCATGAACCGTCTTGTCAATCAACTGGGTCAGACCTAAAGACCTGAGCAGTTTTTCATCCTGCAAGCGACTCACCACAACCAGACGTTTTGCAAATAAATCACGCATTTTAACCAGAATTTGACTCTTCTGCTGTTCTGACAATGCTAAGGTTTCAGGAGTGTCCAGCATCACTACTGCCAGGTCATAACGCTGTTGAAAAGGCAGATTTAAAACCTCAGATACGTTAAAATAGTGCCATTGAATAGATTGCTGAAACTGAGATTGGGTTAAATCCTGCCCGATACAAATAGCAGTATGAATTGGCTGTTCTTTGGCGAAGTCGTCTAGCATTGAAGTGATGACATTCTGTTCAGCCATGACTGCATCCTTATGATTTAAGTGAGTAATTTTTTATGGAACTTCAGGGCATTTGCCATAAAATGCACGTCGGTCTTACAGACCTTAGTGTAACTGATCAAAATACCCAGCGGGCAAATGTTGAATATAAATTAATATTAGATGGATCAGAAATTAACCTTCCATTCCAGTTAGGTCAGGAAATCGAGATTGAATGGACTGGAAATATCTATTGTGTTTCTTGCGGCAAAAAAACTTCTAAATCATTCTCACAAGGCCACTGTTTTAAATGTTTTAAAACTAAAGCGTCATGTGATATGTGCATCATGAAACCAGAAACCTGCCATTATCATTTAGGCACTTGCCGGGAAGATGAGTTTGCACAGAATGTCTGCTTCCAACCACATATTGTTTATCTGGCCAATTCTAGTGCTTTAAAAGTCGGAATTACCCGGATCAATCAAATGCCGACTCGTTGGCTGGATCAGGGTGCAACTCAAGCCCTTCCTATCATGAAAGTGGGTTCTCGCCGTCTTTCCGGTAAACTGGAAGTGATGTTTGGTACCCAAGTCGCAGATAAAACCGACTGGCGTAAATTACTCAAAGGTGAAGCGAAACCTTTAAATCTGATTGAAGTTCGCGATCAGTTGATTGAAGAATTTGCACCGAAAATCCAAACTATCCGTGAAGAGTTTAATCAGAATTTGCAGTTTAATGAGAATATTGAAGTTTTAGATAAGGAATTACCACGTGAGTTCATCTATCCGATAGAGCAATATCCAGAAAAAATCAAATCTCACAATTTAGATAAAACTCCAGTGATCCGAGGCAAACTACAAGGGATTAAAGGCCAATATCTGATTCTGGATACTGGTGTGATTAATATCCGTAAATATACAGGTTATGAGCTAATTTTTAGAGCGGAATAAAATGACCGGATTTCAGAAGAGAGTTATATGCTCTCTTCTTATTTTGGATATTATTTCTTACTTAAGAAAATAAAAAACCAGCCCGTAGGCTGGTTTTTTAAAAGCGAATCTTATTTGATTTTTGCGTGAGATTTTAAGTAACGCGTATAATCATCAAATTCTTGTTGACCACGAAGCTGTTGATACAATTTCACCAGCTCACTACGTTGCTCTGCACTTAAAACATCGATCGGATTTTTCTTCACTTCAGAAACTGCCACAACCACCAATTCATTTGGCATATTTGCTGTCGTTACTGACCAGTGACCTGCTTTAGGCGCTGGCACGCTAAATGCTGCACGTTGTACATCACGCTTAAGCAGACCTTCTGCGCGTGTATAGATGCCTGCATCTTCAAATACCAGTTTACCTTTCGCAACGGATGCTGCAGGCTTGGTTTTAAACTCATTCAATGCAGTTTGAACTTCAGCTTTGGCCGCAGCAAATGCTTTATCTTGAATCAGTTTCGCTTTTACTGCTGGTTTAGCTTCTGCCAGTGTCTGCTCCCCTGCTGCATGATAATTGCGAACTTTTACCCAAGCCACATCACCATTGGCTAACTGAATGCTTGAAGATGCATTACGGTCGCCATTTTTCACGTCATCGTTAAACAGTTTAACTTTGACAGCCGCATTACTTAGCAATGGATCACGTGTCGCAAGGGTCACACCATTTGCTTTCTGAACCTGAACGCCCTTCACTTCCTGAGCAACAACATCCAGCGAGTCCGCACTTACGACCATGTCATTCAGACTGTTTACCGTATCAGAGAATGCATTAGATTTTTTCGCTGTCAATACTTCTTCAGATAAACGTGCTTTTTGAGATTCAAACGATGGAACTGCTACATCAGGCAGTTGGACTGAAATAATATGGTAGCCATAATCCGTTTTAACAGGCGCTGAAACTTGACCAGATTTTAAAGATGCAACAGTCTGATCAAATGTAGTACCGAACACGCCTTTTTCATAGACAGCGATAGCACCACCTTTAGATTTAGATTCAGGATCTTCAGAGTATTGAGCTGCTGCTTGTGCAAAAGTGGTACCAGCTTTGATTTTAGCTGCAATTTCGTTTGCCAGTTTTTTGGCTACAGCATCGCTACGGCTATCTGCAGTCACTAGAATATGTTTAACCTCTGGTTTCACATTCTGCTTCTGGTCAGCCACAAATTTATTATAAGCTTCCTGCAATTCTGCATCAGTGACGGCTACATTGGCAGTATCAATATTGCTCGGCTTGATCACCACATAATCCACATCAACGCTAGTCGGTTGCTTGAACTGGGATTTGTGCTTTTCATAATATGCTGCAATATCAGCTTCTGATACTTTTACTGCTTTTTTATAGCTGTCCAGATTCACGCTAGCGATATGAATATGACGCTGTTCAGTTTGCAGATCTGCAATTTGCTGCATCTCAACCGGACTGACCAGTGGATAATCCATAAAAGTAGAAGACAGCATTTTCAGTGCATGATCTTTACGTAAACTTTCTACTAAAGCATTGTTAGTCATGCCGATTGATTTCAGGTAATTTTCATATAAAGCATTAGAAAATTTGCCATTCTCCTGGAAAGAAGGTTGCTGAGAAATCATTTGTGCAATTTGTTGGTCACTCAGGCTAATCCCGAGTTTTTCAGCCTGTTGCAAGAGCAATGTACGCGCAACCAGGGTATCCATCGCTTTTTGATCGATGAAGCTTTGATTTAATAAGGTTTCATCACCATTGGCATAACTTAAGTATTGTTGTTTGAATGATTTTGTCAGTGACTCTAATTCTTGTTTAGAGATATCAGTTCCATTGACTGATTTTGCTGCATCAGAATTCCCGCCGCTAAAATATCCTTCAATACCTACAAGCGCTAAAGGGGTTAAAAACAGAACGAGCAAGACCTTGCCCAACCAACCCTTAATAACTTTACGAAAAGATTCCATAAGTATTCCAATATTTTATTTGCAGAGGATTTTAACCGAAAAAACCCATTGAATGAATGTGTTAATCAAAACAATTAAATCTATCAATAAAAAACGCGCCAAAGAAGGCGCGTTTTAGGATTGAAGCAGCTTAAGCAACAGCGTCTTTTAAGCCTTTACCTGCTTTGAAGCTAGGTACTTTGCTTGCTTTAATTTCAAGAGTAGCACCAGTTTGTGGATTACGGCCAGTACGTGCAGCACGCTCTTTAACGCCGAAAGTACCGAAACCAACTAGAGTTACTGTATCACCCGCTTTTAAAGCTTCAGTAACAGAAGCAATTGTAGCATCTAAAGCTTTACCTGCGTCAGCCTTAGATAATCCCCCTTTCTCTGCAATTGCATCAATTAATTCTGATTTATTCATGAAAACTACGTCCTCTTAATATCGTTTATTTAAGGTCCAAGAATTTGTTTAAACTACCATAACGCCTTTATAGCAATGCTTTAGGTATAAACGCAATACTTATAAACCTCTTTTTTTTCAAAATATATGCGAAAAAAACATTGAATTATGAAGAAAATCATTTTGTGTGTATTTTTTCCGATAATTCTTTCTGTATTTTTTCTTGCTGCAAGGTCAATTCATCAACCTTGGCATGCAACTGAAGAATTAAACGCTCCAGATGTTGTACATCCTTCAGTGTGACTAATCCTATACGATTCAAGGAATGATGAACAGAGTTGTCGATCAGTTTTTCAACCTTATCTTTGGTATCTGTCACAGATTCGCGTGCTTTTTCGGAGACTTTTTCCACAGTTTGATCTGCAATATCGACTGTTTTGGATTCTAGCTCTTCTCCGACCTTGACCAGCGAGTCAAACAGTTTATTGCCTTCTTCCTCTGCCCGGGAAAATGCCCCAAGGCCAGCCAACCAGATCTGCTTGGTATATTTACGAAAATCCAGCATTGAACGTCGCTCTGAAGCAGACTTTGACTTACTCTTCACTGGTTTTTCAATCAATTCCTGATCTGTATCTTGTGTCGTTTTTGTTTTATCCATGTACACGACTCCTGCTTATTTTCTATGCAAATATCATAAAATTATCTACAAAATCACCGCATAATAGCAAATTAAGGGCTTGATAGATTTGCTAAACTGTTCTACAAAGCACTTTATTTCAAGTCTAATTTGATTTAACCCTGAAATCTTTTACTCAGCAGGATGCTTTTTCATTTTAATTTTCAGGTAAGGATTGGTTTTATATATGAGTGAATCGCAACAAAGTCAAAATCAACCACATTTGTTGCTTACGATGACTTTAATCGTTTTAGAAACAATATTCACGTTCATTCTCAAACATGACCGTGTTGTTGCTCTTCAGGCGAAGAAGTTTGTAGATGAGAATATTACAATAAAAATCAATAGTTATATTCCATATTTTGATTTCTATGTTCAGTTTACCAAAGACGGGCTGTTATTTGACTATAAAGCACCAGGCAGAGTTATTGATCTGGATGTTCGCACTACTTTAATGGATCTGATTAAGATCTTTATCTTTGGCAATCGCAGAAGCATTCGTGCAATGCGAATTGACGGTAATCAGGTTTTAAAAGACGAGTTCCGTGATTTACTGACTTTATTTGCCTTACCTAAAGTATTGTCCGACTGGAAACACTGGTTATCTGAACCACCGGCAGATGAGACCGATATTGTTTCATCAAGAAAACGTATTGCGCCTTTATTAAAGAAAATTGAAGATCAGCGTTCTAAAATTAATAGCCTGCAAGTTGAAGTTAAACAGTATCGCAACCGCATTAAACGTATGGAACGCCGTCAAAAGCGGATCAATATGGTCTTTAGTATAATCACAGTACTTTTGATTGCGTTATTAGTGTATAATTGGATCAGCGCGTAATTCTTTCATTTTCAGAAAATTAAATACGCTCGCCATTCACAAAAATAACTTGACTAATTTAGTCGGGATTCATAAAATCTACACATCTAGTCTAACCATGTGTATCGAATCATGCGCCTAACCACTCGCGGTCGCTACGCAGTGACTGCTCTACTTGATTTAGCTTTGCAGCCATCTGAACAAACGATCACGCTTGCTGAAATTGCAGCACGTCAAACTATTTCTGTTGCCTATCTCGAGCAGTTATTTGCGAAACTAAAACGTCATGGTCTAGTTTCGAGTGTTCGCGGTGCCAATGGTGGATATCATTTAGCACGCAGCGCAGATGAAATTACTGTGTTAGCAATTATTGAAGCTGTAAACGAAACAGTTGATGCGACTCGCTGTGACCATAAAGGCAACTGCCAAAATGGCGCGATGTGCTTGACTCATGATTTATGGCAAGAACTCTCCCACCACATTGCCGATTATCTCGCAAAAATCACCCTTGCTGACCTTGTAGCCCGTGACAACGTACAAACCGTGTCATTACGCCAAAATTCAGCAAACATTGATTCAGCCCTTTTATCGGTTACAGGTATTTGACATGAAACGTCCGATTTATCTTGACTATGCAGCAACAACTCCGGTAGATCCTCAAGTTGCAGAACGTATGATGGAATGCTTAACTTTCGAAGGCACCTTCGGTAATGCAGCATCTCGTTCACATGCTTATGGCTGGCAAGCGGAAGAAAAAGTTGAATACGCCCGTGAACAAGTGGCGAATTTAGTAAAAGCTGATCCGCGTGAAATCGTATGGACTTCAGGTGCAACTGAATCTGACAACCTTGCATTGAAAGGTGTGGCTCAGTTCTATGCATCTAAAGGCAAACACATCATCACTTCTAAAATTGAACATAAAGCAATTTTGGATACTTGTCGTGAGCTAGAGTCTGAAGGTTTTGAGATTACTTATCTTGAGCCGCAACCAAAAACTGGCTTAATTACCCCAGAAATGGTTGAAGCAGCGATTCGTCCGGATACCATTCTTGTTTCCCTGATGATGGTAAACAACGAAATCGGTACGACAACTGATGTTGCTGCGATTGGTGAAATCACCCGCGCGAAAAAGATTTTCTTCCACGTTGATGCTGCACAGGCTGCGGGTAAAGTTGAAATCGATCTTTCTCAATTGAAAGTCGATTTGATGAGCTTCTCTGCACATAAAATCTATGGTCCTAAAGGTATTGGTGCCCTGTTCGTACGTCGTTCACCACGTGTACGTCTAAAAGCACAAATGCATGGTGGCGGTCATGAACGTGGTATGCGTTCTGGTACTCTTGCAACTCACCAGATCGTTGGTATGGGTGAAGCATTTGAACTTGCAGGCAAAAATTTACAGTCTGAACAAGCTCGTTTACGTGTCCTTCGTGACAAGCTTTGGAATGGCTTACAAGGTCTTGAACAGGTATTCCTGAACGGTCACCCAACTCAAAACGTTGCAAACTACTTAAACGTAAGTTTCAATTTTGTTGAAGGTGAATCATTGATGATGGCACTGAAAGATGCAGCCGTATCTTCAGGTTCAGCATGTACATCTGCAACACTTGAACCATCTTATGTACTTCGTGCATTAGGTCTTTCTGATGAGCTTGCACACAGTTCGATCCGCTTCAGCTTTGGTAAGTACACCACTGAAGAAGATATCGATCACGTTTTAAATATCACTAAAGCTGCTGTTGAGAAATTACGTGAACTTTCTCCGCTTTGGGATATGTACAAAGAAGGTATCGACCTTTCTACAGTTGAATGGGCTGAGCACTAATTTTTGACTCTGAGATAGTTGTATTTACACTGCTATCTCATTGATAAAAAATTTTTAATCCCCATATTTATATTAAGGCTGACCCCGAGTTTTGGAGAAGCAACATGGCTTATAGCGAAAAAGTAATTGATCATTACGAAAACCCACGTAACGTTGGTGTTTTAGACAAAAATGCAGAAAACGTTGGTACTGGTATGGTCGGTGCACCTGCTTGTGGTGACGTAATGCGTTTACAGATCCAGGTAAATGATGAAGGCGTGATTGAAGAAGCACGTTTTAAAACTTATGGTTGCGGTTCTGCAATTGCATCCAGTTCATTAGTGACTGAATGGTTAAAAGGTAAAACCTTAGACCAAGCACAAGCAATCAAAAACATTGATATCGCAAATGAATTGGCTCTTCCACCAGTAAAAGTGCACTGCTCTGTACTGGCTGAAGATGCAATTAAAGCGGCTGTTGAAGACTACCGCAACAAGAAGTCTAAAGCTTAATCATTCGTTTTTTGAAGAAAGATTCACGGAGTTTTCATGATCCACTTAACTGAAAATGCAGCAACTCATATCAGCAATTACCTCAAAAGTCGCGGTAAGGGTGAAGGCATTCGTGTTGGTGTGAAAACTTCAGGCTGTTCTGGTCTTGCTTATGTTCTTGAGTTTGTCGACGAAGTCGATACTCATGACCAGGTCTTTGAACAGTTTGGTGTTAAAGTTTTCGTAGATCCAAAAAGTCTGGTGTATCTCGAAGGTCTAGAAATGGACTACGTAAAAAACGGCTTGAACGAAGGCTTCGAATTTAACAATCCAAATAAAAAAGGCGAATGTGGTTGTGGTGAGTCATTCACTGTCTGATTGCAGCAATAATTCTCTTTTTTCAGCATTAAAACAGTGTGAAATACACTGTTTTAATTGCATTTAGGCAGTTATTTTAATTGTCATCAAGCTTAATCATTTTTGCATATTAATCGCGGACTCTATCTCCCATGAATCATTTTGAGTTGTTCAATCTTCCTGTAGCACTCGATATTGATTTAGCCACTTTAAAAGCAGAGTTTTTAAAGTTGCAGCAACAATATCACCCCGATAAAGCTGAAGATAAAGATCAGGCTTTGATTAAATCAAGCGAGATCAACCAAGCATTCAAGGCTTTGTCAGCGGTTGATAGCCGTGCAGCTTATTTACTGTCTTTAAAAAAACAAGACTATCATCTGGATCAGTCTATTAGCGATTTTGAATTTCTTCAGGATGCGCTGGAAATTCGCGAACAATTAGATGAAGCCTCATCGGCTGAAGATCTTTCCTCTCTGAAAGTTGAAGTTCAGCAATGGATTGATGGTCTGGTTCGTGAGTTCAAAATCGACTATGAAGATGAAGACTGGAGTGAAGCTCGCGATACCGTGCGTAAACTGCGTTTCTTTGTTAAAGTCATGGCAGACATCGACAAAGCGGAAGACCGTTTCCTAGATGATGACAGCTTTGATCTTGATGATGAATTTTAATTTTTCTATTTAATTTTAACGTGCAAAGGATGTAACACTATGGCTCTCTTGCAGATTGCAGAACCAGGTCAATCAAGTGCACCACATGAACACCGCATTGCGATTGGTATCGATTTAGGCACCACCCACTCTTTGGTTGCCACGGTTCTTTCAGGTCAAGCCAAAGTACTCAAAGATGAACAAGGTCGTGTGTTACTTCCTTCTATCGTTCATTATGCAGCACAAAGCACTGAATATGGCGATGACGCCAAACCTTTTATTACCACCGATCCTAAAAATACGATTGTATCCGTAAAACGTTTTATGGGTCGCTCCCAAGCAGATATTAAATTCCAGCATCCTTATGCCTTGGTGGGCGAAGCGAATGAAATGCCGGCATTTGAAACTGCGCAAGGACGTAAAACGCCAGTTGAGATTTCTGCGGAAATTTTAAAGCAGCTTAAAGAACGTGCTGAAGCCAGCTTAAAAAATGAGATTAATGGTGCCGTGATTACGGTTCCTGCATACTTTGATGAAGCACAACGCCAGGCAACACGTGATGCCGCGCAACTGGCCGGTTTAAACGTTCTGCGTTTATTGAATGAACCAACGGCTGCTGCGGTAGCTTATGGACTGGATCAGGAAACTAACTTGAGCACAGATCGCAACTATGTGATCTATGACTTGGGCGGCGGTACCTTTGACGTTTCAATTCTGCGTTTCTCTCAAGGTGTGTTCGAAGTATTAGCGACTGGCGGCCATACTGCTCTGGGTGGTGACGATCTGGATCGCCTGATTCTAAAATGGGCTAAAAAACAGCTTAATATCGAAACCCTAGATGATGCTGAATATGCGCATTTCATTACTGCTGCGCGTAAAGCTAAAGAAGCATTATCTAATGCTGACTCAGTTGAATTAAAGCTGCTTGACCAAAGCCTGACTTTAGATCGTCCGACTTTTGAAGAAATCATCAAGGTTGCTTTGGATAAAACCATCAGCGTATGCAAGCGTGTCATGCGTGATGCCAAGCTGGAACTTGATGATATTCAGAATGTGGTGCTTGTAGGTGGTTCTACCCGCTCGTATGCCGTGCAAAAAGCAGTACGTGATGTATTTAACCAAGAACCTCTGTGCACCATTAACCCGGATGAAGTAGTTGCGATTGGTGCGTCAATTACAGCGAATCAGCTCATTGGCAACAGCAAAGATGGATCATTATTATTAGATGTGACTCCACTTTCTCTTGGTCTGGAAACTATGGGCGGTCTGGTTGAACGTCTGATTTCACGCAATACCGCAATTCCAGTTGCACGTCGCCAGGAATTTACAACGTATCAGGATGGCCAAACCGCTATGCTGATTCATGTGGTACAAGGTGAACGTGATCTGGTAGAACATTGCCGTAGCTTAGGCCGTTTTGTCCTGCATGGTATTCCACCAATGACCGCAGGTCAGGCACGCATTGAAGTGACTTTCCAAGTGGATGCGGATGGCTTATTAACCGTTTCTGCCAAAGAAATGACTTCAGGTGTGACTGCACAAATTGATATCAAACCATCTTACGGTCTGTCGAGTGAAGATACTGAACGTCTGCTGTTAGAAGGTTATCAGTTTGCTGAAGAAGATAAGAATCTTCGTCATTTGCAGGAAACCAAGGTGGAAGCACAACGTGAACTTGAAGCACTGGTTCAGGCATTGAAAGTAGATGCTCAATTGATGAATGAACAGCAATTGGCAGAACTGACTGCTGCGCAAGCACGACTTGAGTCCGAGCTACAAGGCACAGATATCAAAGCCATTGAATCTGCAGTAGAACAGCTTAAAATACATAGTGATGCATTTGCTGCTCTGCGCATGAATCAACATATTGATGCTGCCCTTAAAGGCACTAAACTCGACGATTGGTCAAACTCAAACTAATTTAAGGTAAAGACTATGCCACGTATTAAAGTTCTTCCACATGCGCAAATTTGCCCTGAAGGCGCTGAGTTTGAAGTTGAACAAGATGCCAATCTATGTGAAAGCATGCTGAAAAACGGAATCAAGATTGAACATGCGTGTGATATGTCATGTGCATGTACCACTTGCCACGTAATTGTTCGTCGCGGTTTCGACAGCCTTGAAGAAATGAATGATGTCGAAGCTGATTTGCTCGATCGTGCTTGGGGTTTAGAGCCTGATTCCCGTCTGTCTTGCCAAGTGAAGATTGTGGATGAAGATCTGGAAGTTGAAATTCCAAAATATACCATCAACCATGCTTCAGAAAATCACTAAGATTCTGCAATCAAAAAACCACGCTTAGGCGTGGTTTTTTTTATGGTCTTTATCATTTATTTAAATCATAAAAATTAGATGACTTTTGATCGTTCAGCTGCTCGAAATGCTTCTTCAGCAGACAAAGGTTCAATGACTTCATCTTCAAGTTTTAATTTCACAATTCCTTGAGAGTTGGTCAGTTGCTGTTGGGTTTGAATGCGTTTAATCATTTTCTCCAGCACATGCAGCAACTCTGGATAATCATAGTTTTGCACTTCATCCAGATTTAACAGTAAATGGAAACCTTTATATTCATAATCAAACCAGCGCTGATATTCAACTTTCTGGAAGGCATATTTTTCCATCACTTGCCAGGTGCGTACCGGCGCCTTAATCCCTTTCAGGAAAATTGGCTTTTTAGGTGCACATAGATAATCATTTTTGATCAGGTTATGGGTATCTTCAGAAATCAGGATTTCATCAACTTCCGCAGCACTTTGTAAGCGTGCAGCCAGATTGGCATCACGACCAACAATGGTATAGGCCATACGGTGATTGGCACCATAGTTCCCCACGTGACAATAACCGGTCGAAATCCCCATACGGATATGTAATGGCGGATAACCCATTTTAATCCAGCGTTCGCGTAGTAATTTCATTTGCTGACGCATTGAAATCGCCATTTCCAGACAATTTTTAGCATCCTGCTCTACACCATCAGAGTGCGGATCGCCAAAGAAGATCAGGATGGCATCCCCCATGAACTTATCGACCGTTGCTTCATATTTTTTTGCGATTTCAGTCATATGGCTTAAATAGTCATTCAACAGGAAAGCCAAATCATCCGGAATCAGAGTTTCAGAAAGCTCTGTAAATCCCTGAATATCCGAAAAGAAAATCGTGAGTTTTTTACGTTTGTATTCGATCTTAGCTTCAGACTCGCCTTTCATGATGGATTGCCATAACTGCACTGGCGCATAACGGCTGAGCTGGTTAGCAAATTCCATATAACGGTTCATCTGGTCAAAATAATGATTTTTCTTTTGGGTCATATATTGCATACGACCGCTTTGATAGAAATTTCCGACACCAAAATAAGTAATCAAACAGATGAAACCTAGTACGGTGAGTTCGGTACTGGTGGGACTGAAATAGCTGGTAAACCCAAAAATGCCAATGGTAGACAGATAAAAGATCATGGTGCCAATCAGGCCAGCCAGTGACACCATCATGAACGAAATCTTGTTATTAATGGCGGTATATAGCAATGTGACCACTGCCAGTAGAGACAACACCAGATCCAGATGCACAGCTGCAAGTACAACCGATACGATAATCACATCTAGAACAAAGAAGAAATTACGTTTTAAATTATAGTCGTATTTATAAATCATCCACCGGGATAATTTCGGTGTGATCACCAAAACCAGTGCCAGAAATAACGGAACAAAAATCTGGTAATTGGTGTCCGGTTCCGTGTAGTGATAGACGATCAGAACCAGAGACAGCATGATATATCCCATCATCCGATGGAAATATTCAAACTGTTTTGGTTCCTGATGAATCCAGTCGTCTAATTGCACTCAATTACTCTCTTAAAGTCCAAAATCCTGAATGGACCATAAAATGTATGTCAACGCTTAGTCCATACGCCAGTCAAATGGCATATCTCCTTGACCGCGTAAAGCCAGCATCAAGGTTTGACGCATATGTGCCAATACTTCACTGCTATAAGGAACTGCTGGAGTGCCCCATACCGGCTTAGGCCATGCCACATCGTTTTGATAACGAACCACATGATGAAAATGCAGTTGCGGCACCATATTGCCCAAAGCTGCGACATTCATTTTGTCGGCACGGAATACACGCGCTAACTGGCTAGATAACCAGCTTGATTCACGTAAAAACTGCTCTTGGTCAGCTTGGCTCAATTCATATAATTCGGTAATGCCTGGTACACGCGGAACCAGAATCAACCACGGAAATTGCATATCATTCATCAAACGACATGTTGATAAAGGAAAGTCGCCTACAAAAAACGTATCTTGAGCAAGTTGTGGATGCAAACTAAACATATCTTTATAAATGATGCAAAATTAGAATGATGGCTAATACTACCATATACAATTGCGGCTGAGTATTGTAAGCGGGTGCTTTAGGGCAATTTTGTATGAATTGTGAAGGACAAAACGGCAAACTATTAGCTTAAATAATTTCATATGAAAACAAGCTGATATTCACACTATATTTATAAAAATGAAATATAGCGTGAATATTCATATTCTATAAAATCTAAAACTATTAATTTAGCTCTTTTAATAGGCTATCCAGTAAATCGCTGATGAACTGGATTCTTTTTTGATAATCTTCCAGCATCACCATCACTTTTAATCGCTGACCGCCTTCCATCCTGAAATATGTCGGATGTTTCTGCATCATCTGGATAATACTCATGGCTTGAACTGGCGTATCTGGTGCAAATTCGATATGGCCACCCTGCCCACCAATGTCAATTTTAGTGATGCCCAATTGCTCGGCTTTAAGACGTAGCTGATGCACAGCAAATAATTGTTTCACCGGTTGCGGCGGAATGCCAAAACGGTCAATCAGTTCCATACGGATATTATCGAGTTTTTCCTGAGTATCAGTATTACTGATGCGTTTATAGAACAGCAAGCGCTGATGTACATCACCCAGATAATCGTCCGGAATCAGGGCTGGCATATGCAGGTTGATTTCCGCAGTTAAAGACAGTGGTGCATCAAAATTCGGCGTTTTACCTTTTTGAATCGCTTTAGTCGCCTTTTCCAGCATTTCCATATACAGGCTATAGCCGATCGCCTGCATCGAACCACTTTGCTGCTCACCTAGAAGTTCACCTGCACCGCGAATTTCCAGATCTTCGGTGGCCAGCATAAAGCCTGCACCCAAAGTCGAGGCACGTTGAATCGCTTCCAGACGTTTTTCTGCATCACCTTTCAAGGCTTTTAGGGATGGCACTAACAGATAGGCATAAGCCTGGTGATGCGAACGCCCAACCCGGCCACGCAACTGGTGTAACTGTGCAAGACCGAGCTTGTCTGCCCGCTCAATAATAATAGTATTGGCATTAGGTACATCAATCCCGGTCTCGATAATAGTCGAGCACACCAGAACATTGTATTCCTTGTGATAGAACTGCTGCATCACCTGCTCCAGTTCACGCTCACGCATTTGCCCATGGGCCACAATGACACGTGCTTCCGGCACCAGATTCCGGATATTTTCTGCAGCACGGTCAATGGTATCGACTTCATTATGCAGGAAATAGACCTGACCACCACGCAGTAATTCACGCAGAATCGCCTCTCGAATGGTGTCGCTGGTATGTTCCTGCACAAAAGTTTTTACAGCCAGACGGCGTGCTGGTGGTGTTGCAATAATGGACAGATCACGCATACCACTAAAGGCCATATTTAGGGTACGTGGAATTGGCGTTGCTGTTAGGGTCAGCATATCCACATCGGCACGCAAGGCTTTAATACGTTCTTTATCACGCACCCCGAAACGATGTTCTTCATCGACAATCATCAGTCCCAGATTATGGAACTGGACATTTTCCTGTAAAAGCTTATGGGTGCCGATGACAATATCGACTTTGCCATCCGCTAAACCCTCAATCGTTTTGGTATGCGCTTTAGATGAACCGAAACGGGAAAGCACCTCAATCCGAACTGGCCAGTCCGCAAAACGGTCTTTAAAAGATTCATAATGCTGTTGTGCCAGCAAAGTGGTAGGCACTAATACCGCAACCTGACGGTTATTTTGAACTGCGACAAAGGCTGCCCGCATGGCGACTTCAGTTTTACCAAAACCGACATCACCACAGACCAGACGGTCCATTGGTTTTGCCAGTTGCATATCATATAGTGTGGCTTCAATCGCATTGGCCTGATCCGGTGTTTCTTCATAAGCAAAGCCGCTAGCAAACTGCATATACAGACTTTGATCAACCTCAAAACTGATGCCCGGCTTAGATGAACGACGTGCCTGAATATGTAATAACTCGGCTGCGACATCATGAATCTGTTCCAAAGCCTTACGTTTGGCTTTATTCCAGGCATCCGTACCCAGTTTATGTAACGGTGCGAGATCTGGATCGCCACCACTATAGCGGCTGATCAGATGCAGGTTAGTCACCGGCACATAGACTTTAGCGCCTTCAGCATAGTCCAGTTGCAGAAATTCATGGTCCTGATCATCGATACTTAAAGTAATTAAGCCTGCATAACGTCCTACACCATAATCAATGTGTACCACTGGTGCACCAATGCTTAGCTCGGTCAGACTGCGGATCAGGAATTCTTCTGATACTTCCTGCTGACGCTTGCGACGACGTTGGACCACACGATGTTCGTAAAGCTGATTTTCCGAGATCACACTGATCCGATTTGTCAGAACCAGACCACGTTCCAATGGTGCACTGGTAATCGCAATCGCATGCAGAGAATCGACAAAAGCATCAAAGTTTTCTACGGTCGGAATATCGCCCAGACTTGGGCGCAGCGCATCTTTTAAGGTTTCACGACGACCAGCACTTTCAGCAACCAGTAAAACCGGATGATCGGCCGCATCAATATATTTTTTGACTTCGGTAAAGGGCTTTTCACGTTTTGGATCAACAGGCAAGCGTGGTGGTAACTGGGTATCCAGATTAATCACGCCGGCTTTCTCATCAAAAGCTTCTTGTGCCGCAATGATGCGACTAAACTGATTTAGCTGTTCTAAAAGCTGATTGGTCGGACAGAACAGTGCTTCAGGCGGCAGAATCGGCTGATCAATATTATGGCAGCGATCTTCATAACGGCGAGTTACGTCCTGCCAGAACTGTTCTAAACTCTGCTCCAACGCCTTATCTGTAATGACAATGCCATTCTTTGGTAAGTATGAAATTAAGGTACTTTGCCCTTGCATCGCTTCATGACTAAAGAATAAAGGCAGGTAGAACTCAATTCCCGGTGAAGCAATGCCATCCATTACATCCTGATAAATTGGATTTTTCTTTGGATTAGCTGTGGGGAAAAATTCTGCATAACGGTCACGGAAAGTAGCACGACCCTCCTTCAGTGGAAATTCTTGTGCAGGTAATACGGTAAATTGTTCTAGAGTTTGCGTAGTACGTTGCGTTTCCGGATCAAAAAATTTCAGGGTTTCAATTTCATCATCGAACAGGTCAATCCGGATTGGTGCATCCTGACCTGAAGCATATATATCGATAATGCTACCGCGAACTGCAAATTCACCATGGTCATAAACGGTGTCGACCAGATGATAACCAGCCTGAATCAGTTTTTTCTTTTGCTGTTCCAGATCCAGCTTTTGCCCGACTCGAATATCGAAGTGTTCACCCAGCACCCATGAAGTAGGTGCAACACGCTGTGCCAATGTAGAAGCTGCCAGCAACAATACGCCACCTTGGGGCATATTAGATAAAATTGCCAGACGTTCAGAGACGATATCCTGATGCGGTGACAGACGGTCATAAGGCAAAATTTCCCAGTCTGGAAATATGGTCGGTTTAATCCCATAAAATTCCAGTTCACTTTCCAGTTGACCCAAATGCTGGTTATTACGCGCAACAATAACAAATAGACGCGATCGTTGCTGCTTGATAATTTCTTTCAGCAATAATGCAGTAGACGAGCCTTGCAGATTGCCTAACCAGCGTTTCTCGCCTACCTTGAGCTTTGTTAAATTAAGTTGGGAAATTTCTTGTTGGAACATGTATATAGCTTTAAAGTCTAAACAACATGAAGCTTATACTATCACGATGATCTGGTGCTATTTCGTTATTTTTATGCAGTCGTTACAGATTGACTGCATAGGATAAAATCAGCCTATGATTCAGTTATTTTTTATCACGTAAAAAGTTACGATAATAGTCATTCAACTTTTTCACAATTGCTTTGAATTGCAGCAGGTTTTCTTCAGTATTTCCTAATCTTGCATTAAAACGCTGATTGGCAATTTCCAGATCAATTTTTTCATTAATGATCATTGCAGTTGAATATAGCGCTTTTAAATCATCAAAAGTTTTCATGCGTCGGTTAGACAAATATTCCAGTCGCTCACCCAGCTCCTGATTTAAATTAATCCCATCCACAATATAGCCAGTCCCTTCTACATATTGGATATGATTCTCTTCCAGAAAAATCTGAGCCGGATCAGGTTTATTTGATTTAAATAAGTTGCTGATTTTATCAAACATGCTATGCACTCAATTCATTGTGTCATCGATATAGTCTAGATGAAAATGCCCCAAACCCACAGACGGGATTTGAGGCAAATGGTTAAAATCAGCACGAATCTATATTCGGCTCATCCTTAAACTTTCAGGATACCTGTTCCCATTGATTCATCATTGGGACTTCTGAAACCAGATTTTCAAAGGCAAAAATTTCATCCAGCTGAATTTCACTTAACAAACCCAGTTCCAGCACCACTTCGGGTACAGTTTTATTTTCACGAATACATTGCTTGCCAATTTCATCACAAGTGGCATGACCTAAAAGTGGTTCCAGTAAGGTGATAATCCCGATACTGCGCATCACTGCATTTAAACAGTTCTGTTCATTGGCCTGAATCCCGGCAATACATTTTTGTTGTAGGGTCTGCATACCTTGAGTTAATAATTGGATGGATTCATTTAAGGATACTGCAATGACCGGCTCCATAACATTAAGCTGTAATTGCCCTGCTTCTGCTGCCATTGTCACAGTCAGGTCATTACCAATCACACGAAATGCAATCTGATTGACTACTTCTGGAATAACCGGATTGACCTTAGCTGGCATGATAGAAGAACCCGCCTGTAATTCTGGCAAACGGATTTCCGCTAGACCGGTACGCGGGCCAGAACTTAAAAGACGCAAGTCATTACAGATCTTGGATAATTTAACAGCCAGACGTTTCAGGCTGCTTGATAGAATAATAAACACGCCGCAATCGCTGGTCGCTTCGACATAATCTTCCGCGCCTTTTAAAGGTAGGCCAGTAATTTTCGCTAAAGTTTGTACTGCATGTTTGGCATAACCATCTGGAGTATTCACGCCGGTTCCAATGGCGGTCGCACCCAGATTCACTTCCAGCAATAACTGACGCATTTGCTCAATCAGCTTCAGGTCTTCTTTTAATAAGGTTGCGAAAGCACGGAATTCCTGTTCCAGAGTCATTGGGACTGCATCCTGTAACTGGGTACGCCCCATCTTGATCACATATTGAAACTCTGATGACTTGCTATATAAAGTATCAATCAACGATTTTTGTACATGAAGCAGTTCATCCAGACGTGTATAAGTCGCTAGACGTAGTGCCGTGGGATAGACATCATTGGTTGATTGTGAAGTATTCACATGATCATTTGGATGCAGGATATGGTAATCGCCTTTACGATGCCCGAGCAATTCTAGCGCCCGATTTGCAATAACCTCATTCGCATTCATATTGATAGAAGTACCAGCTCCACCCTGATAAGGATCAAGCGGAAATGCCTCCTGCCAGTCCTGAGGTTGATGAATTAATTCATCACAGGCTTGTTGAATAGCACTACTTTGTTGTTCTGATATTTTCTGAAAATGTAAATTCGTTTGTGCTGCTGCTTTTTTAACTTGCGCCAATGCGCGAATAAAGTGTGCTTGCTGACCTACTGCCAGACCTGAGATCTGAAAATTCTCAATCGCACGCAAAGTATGAATACCATAATAGCTGTGCTGGGGAATTTGTTTTTTCCCCAATAAATCCTGTTCAATTCGACTTGATTCTATTTGCAACATATTGTCCATGTCATATTACTCTTAGCAATGATGCACCATTCAGAATGGCATTCATTCACTATGAAGAGAGGCCCTAAAAACAAATAGAAGTGATTTAAGCAGGATTTGAAACAAAATATGTCTAATTCGAGATTGTTGTTATTTTTGTAAAATTGTGTAATTAAAATACAAAAGTTCAATGAATTTAACTGTTTATTAAAATTATTTATTTTTCTTCAAAACCATGTGTAACTTTGTATTTTATAACCCTCTACTAATTCTTCATTTATATGAGAAAATTCTTAATTTACATAAAATATACACAAAAGCTGCTCAACTGTTACAGAGTGTAATTTTTAAACCATGTTTGAATCACTGCCCTGTGAATGCAGTTCAAAAATCATCCCGGATGATGATGTTTAAAATTTAAGGATACTCTGCCTATGAGCTCGCTTAACCCAACACTGATTACTTTTATGTTTTATATCGTCGCCATGATTGGGATCGGTTTATATGCCTATCGTGCGACGTCCAATTTTGATGAATATATTCTGGGTGGGCGAAGTCTGGGCAGTGTAGTGACTGCGCTTTCCGCAGGTGCATCCGACATGAGTGGCTGGCTGCTGATGGGCTTACCCGGAGCCATCTATTTTTCCGGTCTGTCAGAAGTCTGGATTGCGATTGGCCTGATTATTGGCGCCTGGCTGAACTGGTTACTGGTAGCTGGCCGTCTGCGTGCCCATACTGAATTTCAGAACAATGCTCTGACCCTGCCTGATTATTTCACCAGCCGTTTTGCGGATAAGAAACGAATCTTACGCTTACTATCAGCCATTGTGATTCTGGTGTTCTTTGCAATTTACTGTGCTTCCGGTATGGTCGCAGGTGCGCGTCTGTTCGAAAGCCTGTTTGGCTGGGATTACACGACAGCACTTTGGCTCGGTGCAGTGGCCACGATTCTGTATGTGTGTATTGGCGGCTTCCTGGCAATCAGTTGGACCGATACCTTTCAGGCTGGCTTAATGATCTTTGCGTTGCTTATTACACCCATCATTACCTATCTGGCATTGGGTGATAACGCTCAACAGGTGGGCACCCTACTGGAAACTGCCCGTCCACATGCATCCAATATGCTGGAAGGCCTAAGTTTTGTCGCGATTATTTCTAGCTTGGCTTGGGGCTTAGGCTATTTTGGTCAGCCACATATTCTGGTGCGCTTTATGGCGGCAGATTCGGTCAAAACTATTCCTACTGCACGCCGGATCGGCATGACCTGGATGATTCTGTGTCTGGTGGGTGCAATGTCGGCGGGCTATATCGGGATTGCTTATTTTGCAGCAAATCCTGACCTTCCTGCTGCTGCAATCGTCAACCAGAATCCTGAAACCGTGTTTATGGAATTGACCAAAATCCTGTTTAACCCTTGGATTGCAGGCATCATATTAGCGGCAATTCTGGCTGCGATTATGAGTACATTGAGCTGCCAGTTACTGGTCTGCTCGACTACCCTGACTGAAGATTTATATAAGGGTTTCCTACGTAAAAATGCTTCGCAAAAAGAACTGATCTGGGTCGGTCGTGGCATGGTGATTGTGATTGCCTTGATTGCAATTTCATTGGCCATCAATCCAAACAGTAAAGTTCTGGGTCTGGTGGCTTATGCCTGGGCTGGCTTTGGCGCTGCCTTTGGTCCTTTGATCATTTTCTCACTGTTCTGGAAACGTATGACCCTCAACGGCGCGATTGTCGGAATGGTGATGGGCGCCGTGACTGTAATTGCCTGGAAAAATTATATGGGTGATACTAGTCTGTACGAGATCATCCCGGGCTTTATTCTGGCAGCGCTAAGTATCGTGATTGTGAGCCTATTGGATAAAGCGCCAAACCACGATGTCGTCAATCGTTTTGAACTGGCAAAAGCCGAATATCAGAAAGAAATGGCTGAAATGAATAAATAATCTTTCTATTTCAAATTAAAAAGGGACTTCGTGTCCCTTTTGTTTTGTCTGAATTTATACCTTAGCTTTAGCCGGCATTTTCAGCTTGATCTGCTGGGTTTCCTTGATCACTTCCATTACTGGATAACTACGGGTTTCTTTTACCCCCGGTAATTGCCACAAAATATCACCGGAGATTTTTCGGAATTCATCCATATTGGCACAGCGGATTTTCACCACAAAATCAAAACCGCCACTAATCATATGACATTCCACGATATCGGGAATATGCTGTACCGCCTCGGAAAATTCTTCCAACACATTCGGTGTGGTTTTATCCAGCAGAATTTCGACAAAGACCACAAAACCGTTATTCAGCATAATTGGATTAAGTCGCGCTTCATAACCGAGAATAAATCCCTCCTTAGTCAGTTTTTGTACACGCGCCAGTACCGCAGTTGGTGAAAGATTCACCATCTCTGCCAGTTTAATATTGGAAATTTTCGATTCAGACTGCAGCAAATCAAGGATGCGAATATCTATTCGGTCAAGGCTTAAATATGGGCTATTCATTAGAATTATTCTCTAAAAATGATACAAACTATAGTGAGATATTCGTCAATTATTTTGGGATTATAGATTAAAACTCATTCAACTCAAAGAACCGATTGACGCAGTACAGGAAGTCACTATGTCCACCACAATACGCCCGAATTCGCACTCGAATGCAGTGAAGCAATCGAATTACATTGCTGAATTTAAGGATAAAAACCAATATGAACAGCGCATCAATACCGCATGGCGACGTGCCGAGTCCGAGTGCATGGAAACGCTGCTGGAACATAGTGAAATTTCTTCAGAACTGACAGATAAAATTCAGTGCCTGGCTTTTGATCTGGCACATTCCCTGCGCGAGCGTAAAGGCTCAGGCGGTAAAGCCGGTATCGTACAAGGACTGCTTCAGGAATTTTCGCTCTCTTCTCAGGAAGGGATTGCCTTGATGTGTCTGGCAGAAGCCTTACTACGTATTCCAGATACAGCAACCCGTGACTTACTGATCCGCGACAAAATCAATCAGGGCAACTGGAAAGAACATCTTGGTCAAAGCCAGCTGATGTTTGTGAATGCTGCGGCTTGGGGGTTAATGCTCACTGGAAAGCTGATGGAAACTCCACAGCAGAAAAGCCTGTCGAGTTTATTAACCGGTCTTTTAGCACGTAGTGGCCGTGGCATCATCCGTAAAGCGGTGGACGTCGCAATGCGCATGATGGGTGAGCAGTTTGTCACTGGCGAAACCATTGATGAAGCCCTGAAAAATGCAGAACGACTAGAAGATAAAGGTTTCCAATATTCTTATGACATGCTTGGTGAAGCAGCGCTGACCGATCCAGATGCGGAGCGTTATTATCAGGACTATCAAGACGCCATTCATGCTATCGGCAAGGCATCAACAGATAAGGATGTTTATAACGGTCCCGGTATTTCCATCAAACTGTCTGCACTGCATCCACGTTATCAACGTTCACAAATGGATCGTGTGAATGATGAACTGTATAGCAAGGTACTGAATCTGGCAGTTCTGGCGAAAAACTATAATATCGGCCTGAATATTGATGCCGAAGAAACTGAGCGTCTGGAAATTTCCTTAGAGCTTTTAGAACGCTTGTGTTTTGAACCTGAACTCGATAACTGGAAAGGCATTGGTTTTGTGATTCAGGCCTACCAGAAACGCTGCTTCTATGTCGTGGATTACATCATTGATCTGGCTAAACGCAGCCAGAAACGCCTGATGATTCGTCTGGTGAAAGGTGCGTATTGGGATAGCGAGATCAAGAAAGCCCAGATCGAAGGTATGTCTGATTATCCGGTATTTACCCGTAAAGTGCATACTGACCTATCCTATATTGCCTGCGCACGTAAACTACTGGCAGAACCGGACTATATTTACCCACAATTTGCGACACATAATGCGCAGACTGTTGCCACGATTTATCAGCTCGCTAATCCAGACCGCTATTATGCCGGTCAATACGAATTCCAATGTCTGCATGGCATGGGTGAACCGCTATATGAAAATGTGGTAGGTGATAAAGCGGCTGGTAAACTTGGTATTCCATGCCGGATCTATGCGCCGGTCGGTAACCATGAAACCCTACTGGCCTATCTGGTTCGTCGCTTGCTAGAAAATGGCGCGAATACCTCTTTCGTCAATCGCATTGCTGACAAGAGTTTAAAAGTCGAAGACCTAATTGAGAATCCGCGTCAAACCATTTTAAAAGCAGCTCAACAAGAAAATGCCTTAGGTGCCAAACACCCGCAGATTCCTTATCCAAAAGATTTATACGGTGCTCTGCGTCCAAATTCGTCCGGTTTGGATCTGGCCAGTGACGCAGACCTGCAAGCCTTAAATGAAGTTGCAACTGACTTGGCGAATAGCCAATTCCAGGCTGCTGCAATGGGTACTGCTTTCTCAGAAATTAACAGTCATCCTGTACAGATTATCAACCCAGCCCAGCATCAAGATGTGGTGGGTACTGTATATGAAGCAACGACTGAACAGGCTGAAATAGCCCTGACTCAGGCCGTAAATGCACAAAGTTTCTGGAGCAACTTGCCAAAGAATGAACGTGCTGCCTGTCTCAATAAAGCCGCTGACCTGATGCAGGAACGTCTGTTACCACTGATGGTCCTTCTGTCTCGTGAAGCCGGTAAAACTTATGCCAATGCGATTGCGGAAGTTCGCGAAGCAATTGACTTCCTGCGCTATTATGCTGGCCAGATGCTGGACCTGTCTAATGATGTACATATTCAGCCTTTAGGAACTGTACTCTGCATTAGTCCTTGGAACTTCCCGTTAGCGATCTTTACCGGACAGATTTCGGCGGCATTGGTTGCTGGCAATACAGTCATCGCAAAACCTGCTGAACAGACTCCGTTGATTGCCGCTCAAGCTGTGCAGATTCTCTGGGAAGCGGGTATTCCACAAGATGTACTGCAATTATTACCGGGTCGTGGTGAAACCATTGGAGCTCAACTCAGCCAAGATTCACGCATCCAAGGCATCATGTTTACCGGTTCTACTGAAGTAGCAAAAATTCTACAGAAGACCGTAGCAGAACGACTGAATCAGTTTGGCGAAAGCGTCACTTTAATTGCCGAAACTGGTGGTCAGAATGCCATGATCGTAGATTCATCAGCGCTCACCGAACAGGTTGTGCTGGATGTAGTTAACTCAGCTTTTGATAGTGCTGGTCAGCGCTGTTCTGCCCTGCGTGTACTCTGTGTGCAGGAAGACAATCTGGATACTGTGCGTAAGATGCTACAAGGAGCCATGCAACAGCTACGTGTCGGCAATCCGGTTCTACTCAAAACCGATATTGGTCCAGTGATTGATGCCGAAGCACAGCAGAATATCCAGAAACATATTGATCAGATGCGCAGTAAAGGTCATCAAGTTCATCAGCTGATGTTTAATCAAGATGCTTCTGATCTGGCTCAAGGGACTTTTATTCCACCGACCTTGATTGAACTGCCGAATTTAAATGATCTTGAGCGTGAAATCTTTGGTCCAGTACTACATCTGATTAGCTATAAAGCCGGCGAGCTGCCACAACTACTAGATCAGATCAACAGCAAAGGATATGGCCTGACTATGGGCCTACATACCCGGATCGATGAAACCATGCAGACTGTAATTTCAAAAGCACATGTCGGGAACTTGTATATCAACCGAAATATTGTCGGTGCTGTGGTGGGTGTACAGCCCTTTGGTGGTGAAGGTCTGTCTGGGACTGGTCCGAAAGCCGGTGGTCCACTTTATATCTACCGTTTAATGCATCAGGTGTCTGAGAAGAAACTGGCTCAGCCTTATGCGATGCAGTCTGCTCAGGCACTACTTAAAAATCCGGTGTCGCAAGATTTTAAGGATTGGGTAAGCAAGACTTTTCCACGGGTTTCTTTGCAAGCTCCTGCTCAGATTGCAACGGGACATAGCTTTAGCCTGCAAGGTCCAACGGGTGAAGAAAACCAGTACATGATCTTGCCGCGTGAGAGTGTGCTCTCTCTAGCAGAAAATGATATGGATCAGATTCAGCAAATCTTGGCGATCTTATCGGTTGGTAGCCGCCCGGCCGTACTCGCAGACAATACTTTTATACTCAAGTATCTGCAAAGCATGCCCGCGAGTGTGGTGAAAGCTATTAAAGTTATCAAAGATATTGAATCAGGTGATTTTGAGGCTGTACTGCATCATGGCGAGACCACTGCATTGATGGATTTGCAGCAACGTATTACAAGACGACAAGGAGCTATTGTAGGTATCACGCATTTAAGCTCTGGAAATTATGAGATTCCAGTGGAGCGTTTCGTGATTGAACATGCAATCAGTATCAATACCGCAGCTGCAGGTGGTAATGCTAGTCTCATGACCATGTCAGGCCTATAAACAGCTTTAGTACTTAAATTATTTTAATCCCTTTCCTCTTATGGTCAAATCTCTCCCCTTTGAAGATTTGGCCTTTTTTTAACAGCTTTTCCAGCCTGTTTCCCTGAATAGCCTTAGGCAGAACAGCAAATTTTTGCTACCATCTTGGCTTTCAAAATATTTGCGATTTTTTACTGCATATGACCTCATCTTATCAGCAACAACTGGATGTCAAAGTTGAACGCATTAGCGTGCAATTTGCCGAATATCAACCACCTGCCCTTGAAGTATTTGAGTCGCCTGAACAGTACTATCGCATGCGTGCTGAATTCCGGATCTGGCATACTGAAGATGACCTGTTCTATGCCATGTTTGAACGTGATCAGAACAATAACAAGAAAGTGATCCGTATTGATGAATTCCCTGTGGCTGACCGCAGTATTAATGACTTAATGCCGCAATTGCTAGAAGCCTTCAAAGCCGATGCAACTCTAGGCCACCGCCTATTTGAAGTCCACTTTCTAGCAACACTAAAAGGTGAAGTACTGGTTTCCCTGATCTATCACCGTAAACTGGATGAAAGCTGGGAACCTGCAGCTAAAGCACTGGCTGAAAAATTGAAGATCAAGCTGATTGGTCGTAGCCGTGGCCAGAAATTTGTCTTGAGCGATGAGTTTGTCGTAGAAGAACTCACTGTATTTGACCGTAAATATCAGTACAAACAGATCGAAAGCAGCTTCACCCAGCCGAATGCGCAAGTCTGCCAGAAAATGCTGGAATGGGCATGTAATGCCGCGCAGCAATCTGACAAAGATCTGTTAGAGCTGTATTGTGGCAATGGTAACTTTACCCTGCCATTGTCTACCCGTTTCCGTCGTGCATTGGCAACTGAATTGGCCAAGTCATCTGTGTATGCGGCTGAATGGAATATCGAGCAGAACGGTATCGACAATATTCAGGTAGCACGTCTATCTGCTGAAGAATTTACGCAAGCTTTTAATGGTGAACGTACTTTCCGCCGTCTGCAAGAAGCCAATATTGACCTGTCAACTTATGACTTCGATACGGTATTCGTCGATCCCCCACGTGCAGGGATCGATGATGAAACACTGAAACTGCTACAGCGCTTTGAACGAATCATCTACATTTCTTGCAATCCGGACACATTACACGACAATCTGAAACAATTGTCCCAAACCCATAAAATTACCAAGTTTGCCTTGTTCGATCAGTTTCCTTATACCCACCATGTAGAGTCAGGCGTACTGCTGGAAAAACGCTAAAAATATTGTTTCAATTTATTTTTTTGTTACATAAATGGAGCTTTTGTTAGCTCCATTTTTATACATAAAATTAGTAACTTATGCATGAATTATCTTGTTTCAATCAAATAATATCGTTCAAAATCTTATCTCCAATCGAAAATTTGAAATACTGACTGCTGCTTTTATCACATAGGTCCTATTGCTTTATTTATTAAATTGGATATATTTCACCCTATGTTAGGTTGTGTATGAAGGCTCTATGAGTTTCTGGCAGAAGTTGTTTTCAGATGAACAACAAAATGAACACAAGAACCAGATTGCTTGTGTTGAAAATGATTGCTCTTGCAAGACAAATGAACAGCTCCTTGAAGCACTGTCTAAAGCAACTGATGAAGATATCATTATCGGAATCAAAAAAGTTCTAGCTTCTCGCGGTTACAGCCGTAAAGAACTCAATGAACTTCAGCACCTGCCGCTGCAATAAGCAGCTTAGGTCTTGATAAAAAGCATTTGCATACGCAAATGCTTTTTTTTATATCTATCATTTGGATTTTTGCCTACCCCTCTTTGCTTTTAATCAGATGGAACCTAATCTTTCTATCTGAACTTGGGTTTCTATATCTTCACTTCTCTTCAAACATGCAGATAAATGACTTTTAATATTTGCTTAGGCTATTTAGGCATTATAATTGTAGGTCGGTCCAAATCAGTTCACATACAGCATTTATAAGGTTCGAGAAATTTAAGGATGACTGTCTAGACAACGAATTCTGAATAGAATTAAGTCCTAAAACATCGATTAATTCACAAAAAAACAGTACACTTGCTGTTTAAAATACACTTGTTATTAAATGGCTTAATCTTTACATGCAGCGAACTAAACGGTTTCCCATAGGTGCGCATCTTATGGTTAAACATTTCGGTTATACTCATCACGGGATTTATGCCGGGCGTGGTCGTGTCATCCACTACTCCGGTTTTGCACATTTATTTAAGAAGCATCCAATTGAAATTACCTCAATTGAGAAATTCAGTAACGGCAAACCGATTCAGATCCAGTACTATGCTTCAGCAAAATACAAAGGCCGTAAAGTGGTTCGTCGTATGCGTTCCAGAATGCATGAAAATAACTATCACTTGATTATCAATAATTGTGAACATCTCTGTACTTGGGCAATCACTGGTGTAGAAAGCAGCCCACAAGTCATTCAGATGATGAATCGCCTAACGACGATCGGTTATATCAGCTCCATGATGAGCTTTATGAATAGCCTTTTCCTGACCTTGACGACCACCTGTTTCGCCCTAGCTCTCTATATCAAGAAAAAGCTACGTGACAAGGCTAAACAACGTTTAGAGCAATATCGTGAGCTACATGAGCAGGTTAAAAACAATAGCCCAGATCTTGGCAATCATTTAAAACATCGTTAAGGTTTTAGTTTCTTGCTATTAAAAATTTTAAGCCAGCTATTCAAAAAATATTTAAAAAAATATTTAAAAAAATATTTAAAAAGGCTCTAGACTAGCAGATTTACACTTAATTTTACCTAATGAGGTTCCACAGCTCAGTTGCTAACTCATTAGGTTCCCTCATCCAACGCCATTCAGTTTCTTTAAGATGATAATCAAAGTACTCT